>CAUJFR010000267.1 GCA_963169885.1 Bacteroidota bacterium | reverse complement strand
GTATTCCAGGGCCTTGAATGCGTATTGCGATTTTTTTGACAGCATAGCGATTGATTACAGGATGACCAATTTATAATTGACTGCTGAATTTTTTTTCAGCATCGCCGCCACTCCGCAATATTTCTCCAATGACAGTTCAATCGCTTTTTTAACCTTGTCTGCATTTTCAGGATCCGTTTTGATGCGGTAGGTTATTTCCACGCCGGTAAATATTTTGGGATGTTCATCGGTAACTTCTGCAGCGGATTCCATTGAAAAATCAGAAAAAACGACCCGCATTTTTTCAAGGATATCGACCACATCAATGCCAGAGCATCCGGCCAGTCCGGATAAAAGCAGTGCCTTGGGTCCGTGTCCGTTTACCTTGTCTCCATCTACGGCAATCAGATTGCCTTCATGTTCGCATTGAAATGTATGTGCCCCCTTCCAGGTGGTGGTGGTTTTCATTATAATCCGTGTTTTTTATTGGTTGAAATATTATCCATTGTCCAGGCAATTTCTTTCTCAAAATTATTCTTTCTTTCCGCGCAATCCGCTTTTTTACAGATCTGGCAGGAAAACGGCAGGCAGCCATCGCAATGCACAAAGAGTTCGAGCGATTCGCCAAATTCCCGGCGTACCAGTGCGGCAAGGCTATCAATTTCCCGGTGGGCTTCATGTACATTCAGGTACCAGGGAACGGTCAGGTGACAGTCCAGGTGCAGTACCGCACCATATTTAATCACCCGCAGGTTATGCATATCGATCCAGTTAACCTGCCTGTTTGTATTCAGTACCTGCACCATTTTTCCCAACAGGTCCGAATCTGCTTCATCCATAATGCCGGCAATGGATTTGCGGAGAATCCGGTATCCTGTAATCATAATCAGTATACCGAACAAGATGGCTACCATACTGTCAATCCAGAACAGACCCGTAAAATAGAGTAAAACCAGTCCCAAAATAATCCCGATCGTTGAATACGTATCGCTTTGCAGGTGTCTTCCGCTGGCTACGAGTGCGATTGAATTGTTTTTCTTACCGATCCGGAGGCAATAATAGCCAATCATAAAATTGGCCAGTGCCGTGGCCGCCACCAGCCAGATTCCGGTATCCAGCCGATGCAACTGTACCGGATGAATCAGGTTCTCACCCGCTTTATATAAAATGATTGCACCGGCAACGGAGATCAGGGTACCCTCAATGGCTGCAGATAAAAATTCGGCCTTCCCATGTCCGTAGGGATGATCGGTATCCCGGGGTTTAGCGGCCACATACAAACTATACAAACCGATAAATCCGGCTGTAACATTGACGATACTTTCCAATGCATCGGTCAGGATGGCTACTGAATGGGTAGTGTAATACGCCACAAATTTGATGGCAAGAATCAGTACCGACAAAGCAGCTACCCATTTCTGGACCCGTAGATTCTGTTGCTGCTTGCTGGTGACCATCGATAGTACCGGTTTTGGCAAAGTTACAAATCCCTATGTCAGGATGGGCGTCTGAATAATTTACGTACAAAGCGGGCAACACGGGAATAAAATTCTTTATTTAATACCTGCGAATCACGCATGGCTTTATAGGTCAGGAAAATACCCAGGGGCAGCAGGATAAAGGTCGCCAGCCACATACCGGTAAACGGATCCATACTGCCTTCTTTGGCGAATTTTTCGCCGGTATTACTCGAGAAATAGAAGATCATGAAAAAGACGATCGCAAAAATCAGCGGTGTCCCTAATCCTCCTTTCCGGATGATTGAACCCAGGGGCGCACCAATCAGAAAGAGTACAATACAGGCGAGGGAAAGGGTGATTTTCCGGTGCCATTCCACCTGGTGCTTACGGAGGTTGCGGCCTTTATCCTTTGAAATCTGGAACAGCGATTCCGCATTAATTTTAACCGAACCCGCCGTGCTTTTTGCCATTTCATTGATATTTGAACGGGCGGAATCGGGCAAAAGTTCATCGACTGATTTTATCTTACTGTACCTGGTACTGTCCGGAGGCAGTTTATTCCAGGCCGAATCCAGCAGGCTGTTAAACTGCAGTACATTAAACATATCGCGGATGGACCGGTCCCTGGTCTGTTCCTGGTCTTTTTCCAGCGAATCAATGGCCACATTGAGCTGGCGCATGGTAAACATTTTCTCATTGTTCTTATTTACACTGTCTGCTGTTCGGTTGGAGAACCCCAGGGTGCTCATGTCAAACTGCTTTTTATACTCCTTAAACCCGAGCCGGATATATTCAATATTGGAATTGGCATATACATTCCCTCTTTCCTGGTAACGCCAGCCATCTTTCAGGTTAAATTCAAGGAATCGTTTATTGGCCGTTACCCGCATGATCCCGCTTTTTGCCACGATAAAATTATCCTGTAGCGGGTTTCCCTGTTCGTAGATGATCACATCCCGGATCACACTGTCATTCTGTTCCTTTTTCCCGATCTTGATAGCAAAGCCGCTGATCTTATCATAGAAAATACCTTCCTTAAGATCAAAAGCCGGTTTGGCATATATGATATCAGCCAGCAGAGTCCTGGATTTGAGGTTGGCTACCGGAATCACATTATTGGAAAAAACAAAGGCAATGCCACTGATAAAAATGCTGACGATAAACAGCGGCCGCATAAAACGTAACAAGGAAATACCAGCCGATTTAATCGCCACCAGTTCAAAACTCTCACCCAGGTTACCAAAAGTCATCAGGGAAGAAAGGAGGATCGCCAGGGGCAGTGCGAGGGGTACCAGAACGGCACTCTGATAAAGGATAAACTCAAAAATAACGGATGGCCCCAGTCCTTTCCCGACAAAATCGTCGATATAAAGCCAGAAAAACTGGATCACCAATACCAGCAACGTAATAAAGAACGTTGCGATAAAAGGACCGATAAAGGCCTTAAGGATGAGTTTATCTAATTTCCTGAACACGTTATCTTTAATAAATGAAGTCAGCAAAAATAAGGCTTTCGGAAGAGGAGCAGTTACTGGTATGCAATGGAGACTGGATTTTAACAAAGAACAGGGTACTGGATGCGGTTAGTTTATTTCTGGCGGACCTTCAGGCGGAACAGTCCCGGTGGCTCCGGGATCAGGCACCAGGTCTTCCCCCTTCGATACTTACTATTCCCGCCAAAGTTTCAAAAGGTGAGCAATACCTGGGCTTACCGTACCGGATACTGGATTATCCGCGCATATTTAGTTCAGCCGATATATTTGCGGTCCGCACTTTTTTCTGGTGGGGGCATTATTTCAATGTTACCCTGCAACTGGCCGGACATTGGAAAAAGCAAACCGAGGCTTCCCTGATAGCCGCATTGGCTGATATAAAAGAGGAAAATCTGTATATCTGTACCGGTACAGATCCCTGGCAGCATCATTTTACGGATGACTATTATCAGCCGGTCCGGACCTTAAACAGTGCTGAATGGGAAAAAATAATCCTGGAACAGGCTTTTATAAAGCTGTCCTGCCGGCAGGAACTGTCGGACTGGGAACAAATGGGGGAACGATTGCTGGCTGATTTTGGCCGTTTGATCCGGTTGACCAGGTATACGGGTTAGTTGCCGAGGCGGTGAAAGAGTTCCTTCACCTGGTAGTCCCAAAGCATACTCTGATCCTTGATTTCTTTCTTTTCCGCAAAATCCTTAATTATCAGGATCGTCTGATTGGTAATCTCAGACTTTTCGATCCGGAATTCAAAATATTCCTCCTTGGGGGCCGTCAGCCAGTGATAACGTATATATTTATCTTGTTCTATTTCCATCACTTCGGCTTTTTCAAAAGCCCCATTCCAGCCAAAATAAAAGATATTGTCTCTTTCATCTACTTTATCAGCAAACCACTCGCCAAGACCGGCTGGGGTGGAGAGGAATTCAAATAAGATGGACGGGGAGCAGCGGACCGGGAATTCTAAGGTATATAGTTGTTTACTCATTGGTTTCTATCACTTCATCGCGATAGCTGCAATAATAGAAAATAAATCATTGCTGCAAAATATTTTAGCACTTATTTTTCCCCCTATTTGTTTCCGCAACTGTTTTGACAAAATAAATTGAGGATGAATTCGTTAATAGGATGCCAAAATTAATTTGGCGCGTATGGGCAATTACGTTAAATTGCCCTTGAAGTTCAATACTTTCTGTACAACCTAGACACTGTGGTGGGTATTTTTAGAGTATAAGACCAAACCAAACTTATTCTTTAACCCTTAAAATACACCATTTAAAACCATACCTATGAGCATGAGACAACTCAAGATCACGAAGTCTATTACCAATCGTGAGTCCCAAAGCCTGGAAAAATACCTGCAGGAAATCGGCAAGGTAGAACTTATCTCCCCGGAAGAAGAAGTCAAATTAGCGACCCTGATCAAACAGGGCGACCAGCGTGCATTGGACCGGCTGACAAAGGCCAATCTGCGTTTTGTAGTATCTGTGGCCAAACAGTACCAGAACCAGGGTCTTTCGCTCCCCGACCTCATCAATGAGGGTAACCTGGGGCTAATCAAAGCCGCCCAGCGTTTTGATGAAACCCGTGGTTTTAAATTTATTTCCTATGCGGTCTGGTGGATCCGCCAGAGCATTTTACAGGCACTGGCCGAACAGGCCCGGATTGTGCGGTTGCCCCTGAACAAAGTGGGACTGACCAACCGGATTCAGAAAGCCTTTTCCCAGCTTGAACAGCAATACGAGCGGGAACCTTCTGCCGAAGAACTGGCTGAAGTACTCAATATGGATATTGAAGAAGTATCCTCAACCCTGGGTATCAATGCCCGGCACGTGAGTATGGATTCCCCGCTGTCTGAAGGCGAGGAAAACACCCTGATTGATGTGCTGGAGAACCCGAATGCTGAAAAAACAGACAACGAACTGGATCATAATGAGAGCCTGAAAACCGAAATCGACCGCTCCCTCAAGACCCTCACCGACCGTCAAAAAGAGGTTATTTGCTTCTTTTTTGGTATTGGGGTGGATCATCCGATGAGCCTGGAAGATATCGGGGAACGTTTTAACCTGACCCGCGAAAGGGTTCGTCAGATCAAGGATAAAGCGATCACCAAGCTCAAAACCTCCAATCGTTGTAAACTATTAAGAACCTATTTAGGCGCATGATATAAACTCTACTTGACCTATCTTTGCAACTCGTTAAAAAGTGAACTTCGGTTCACTTTTTTCTTTTGTCTTCGGCTTAGCTCACTAAATGCGAATGAGTAAGTAAGCAGGCTCAGACTGACAACGATTTTTTTTGGGCGGTAGGGTGACAACCGGTGTCAAAGTGAGCCTGCCTACCGGACAGGCAGGCGTGCCGAACCATGAATTAGTATAAAAGAAGTAAAGACTATGTTCAATTCATTACAGGAAAAACTCGAAAGTGCCTTTAAGAATTTAAAAGGCCAGGGACGGATTACCGAGATCAATATTGCCAGTACGGTGAAGGATATCCGCCGGGCCCTGGTGGATGCGGACGTGAATTATAAAATCGCGAAGGAATTCACGGATAAAGTGAAGGATAAAGCGATGGGTGAAAAGGTAATCAATGCAATCTCTCCAGGTCAGTTGATGACCAAAATTGTAAAGGATGAACTGGCCGAACTCATGGGCGGCGAAGAAGCCGTTTTCAATGCCAAGGGTAATCCGGCGGTGATCCTGATCGCGGGTCTGCAGGGTTCGGGTAAAACCACTTTCAGTGGTAAACTGGCCCATTTCCTCAAAACCAAAAAAGGCCTCTCTCCCCTGCTGGTGGCGGCAGATATTTATCGTCCGGCGGCCATGGAACAATTACGGGTATTGGGTGAGCAGATCGGGGTGGATGTACATATTGAACTGGAGAGTAAGGATGCGGTGGCCATTGCCACTAATGCGGTAAAAGAAGCCCGCAGTAAAAATAAAAATGTGGTCATCATCGATACCGCCGGCCGCCTGGCCGTGGATGAAGTGATGATGACGGAAGTCGCCAATGTAAAGAATGCCGTAAATCCACAAGAGATTCTCTTTGTGGTGGACAGTATGACGGGGCAGGATGCGGTGAATACCGCCAAGGCCTTTAATGAGCGGTTAGACTTTACCGGTGTGGTATTAACAAAGCTGGATGGCGATACCCGGGGTGGTGCGGCTATTTCGATCAAGTACACGGTTAATAAGCCGATCAAGTTTACCAGCAGCGGGGAAAAAATGGATACCCTAGATGTGTTTTATCCCGAAAGGATGGCCCAGCGTATTCTCGGCATGGGTGATATCACTTCACTCGTGGAAAAAGCACAGGCGCAGTTTGACGAAGTAGAAGCCAAAAAACTTGAAGCCAAACTCCGGAAGAATAAATTCGATTTTGCCGATTTCAAAATGCAGCTGGAACAGATCAAGAAGATGGGGAATATGAAAGACCTGTTGGGGATGATACCCGGACTGGGCAGCAAGGTAAAAGATCTCGATATCAATGACGATTCATTCAAAGGCATTGAAGCCATGATCAACTCGATGACACCGGCTGAACGCGCCGACCCGGACCTGATCGACGGCAGCCGCAAAAAACGGATCGCCAAAGGAAGCGGCAAGGATATCCAGGAAGTCAACAATTTCATGAAACAGTTTGAACAGATGCGGGACATGATGAAGAACATGAATAAAATGGGGGCGTTTGGGAAAATGATGCCCGGCAGAAAGTAGTCGGGAGTTAGTAGTTAGAAGTTAGTAGTCAGCTAATCTTGTTTCAGTTTTTACAACTTTGAGCATTCGATTTTTTAAAACGCAGTTTATTAAATGGAAAAGTAATAAGAGAAGAACAAAAAATACATAGCTGGAATAATAAGGCCATTTTCCATATTTTCAATATAACTATCTGATAAACAACACTATATTTTTAATTCTTTGGTTAAGAAAAGCAGATTACAGGGTTTTTAACTACTCCGCTCAGGAGGGACTACTAACTACGAACTACTAACTACGAACTGTTCTCTCAAACGTTGCATTTTCCGATCAAATTCCTATCTTCGCTCTCCGGTATCTACCGGAACTAACAATTATTGTTTAACGCTGTTAAATGTCTATTTATGTCAGCAAAAATCCGTCTTCAGAGACACGGGTCTAAGAAAAGACCCTTTTACTTCATTGTTGTAGCCGATTCACGGGCACCCCGCGACGGTAAATTCATCCAGAAATTAGGTACTTACAATCCCCTGACTGTTCCTGCTACTATTCAGCTGGATCGTCAAAAGGCATTGGAGTGGCTGAACAAAGGTGCTACACCCACCGATACTGTTCGCCGTATCCTCAGCTTCAAGGGCGTGTTGTTCCTGAAACACCTGCTCCGTGGCGTTAGCCTCGGACTGTTTGATGATGCTACAGCCATGGAGAAATTCACGAAGTGGAGTGCAGAGCACGAAGCACAAGTGAAAAGACGCCAGGAAGAGGCCTACCGCCAGAAAAGAGCCAGACGAGTTCCCAGCACAGGTCGCAGACCTGAGCGCAGACCCGAAGGCAGTGGCGGTGGTGAAGGATAATAAAATGTCCGCATCCTGAAAGTTCATGAATCCCGGCCGTTGGCCGGGATTTTTTTGTTAGCCACGAAATCACACGAAAGAACACGAATGGATTTGCTGCGCAAATGGCTGTCTGCGACAGCCGGGTGCCACGGATCACACGGATGAACACGAAGGCCCCCTAAACCGCCTGTCCGGTAGGCAGGTCCCCCGAAGGGGGACTTAGAAGACTCTAAGAATTTAGTCAATTCTTACTCTTAGTCTTGCGTAAAATTTCCCGCAAAGCTTTATAAGACATTCCGAAAATCGAAAACTCTTTTTGGCTTTGCGGGAGTAAATACGCAATTCAAAACAGTAAATGACTTTATTATAATCGGAGTCTGAAGTCCCCCTTCGGGGGATTTAGGGGGCCTTCGTGCTCTTTCGTGTGCTTTCGTGGCCACCCCCTTTTGCCGCAGGCAAAATAATCCGCGGCCAAGGCCGGTTAAAAACTTTATTTTCGCAGCTATCAAATGGCAGAATATTACAACATCGGAAAATTCGTAGCCGTGCATGGCCTGCAGGGTGAATTGCTTTTAAAACATGAGCTGGGCAAAAAGACTTCCCTGAAAGGACTCAGCGCCTTATTCGTGGAAGAAAAGAAGAATTCCTTTCTTCCCTGGTTTATCGAATCCACAAAAATCAAATCGGAAGAAGAAATTTATATCAAACTCGAAGGTGTAAATACCCGGGAAGCCGCTATGAAGCTGACCCAGAAACCGGTATGGCTGCCTGAAACGGATTTTAAAAAATTCGCTGCTAAAACAGCTCCGGCCAGTTTATTGGGTTACACTATTATCGAAAACAAGGAATCATTAGGCGAGATTCTCGAACTGATCGAACAACCGCATCAGCTACTTTGCCGGCTGGAAATAAAAGGGAAAGAAGTACTCATCCCTTTGCATGAAGGGTCATTACAAAAAGTGGATCATAAGAAAAAGCAGGTGCTGGTGGAACTGCCGGAAGGGTTGCTGGACATCTACCTCACTTAGGCCCCTTTATAAAATCAGCCAGTAATTTCATCCGGTAGTAGAGGTTACTCAGCATCAGTGAAATATTATTCTTTACCGTGGCCACCGATCCTCCATTCATTTTTTTGATCAGTTTCAGCTCTTCAATCTTCTCATCGATCTTATCGATCAGTTTATCTGCCTCCCACCCGATATATTTTTTATTCCGGTCATCCCGGATATGATAAGGCTCTATACGGCCGGGTTTCAGTTTCCTGAATTTAAAATTTTCCTCAATGGCTTTCCGGATTGCTTCATTGGAAAGCAGTTCGATCATGATATCCGGGGAAACTTTATTGAGGTAGGCATTATGGAAAATATTCAGGTTATTCCGCAACTCACGGATGACCTGTTTCTTCAGCACGTCCGTGGTCTTTCCCTCACTGTTCAGGAAAGACAGCAGGTCCTTCAGCGGCCCCATTCCCGTTTTCAGCCATTCCAGGTTCATATTGCTTTAAGTAACTTTGGTGAGTGTCTGAAAACAAAATACGACATATCGCCCATTTTGACCTCGACTCTTTTTTCGTGTCCGTTGAGATCCGGAACAATCCTTCCCTGAAAGGAAAACCGGTGCTAGTGGGCGGGTATGAACGGGGGGTGGTGGCGGCTTGCAGCTATGAGGCCAGGAAATTCGGAATCCATTCCGCCATGCCGATGAAAAAGGCGATGCAACTTTGTCCGCAAGCCATTATCACCAATGCCAGCCGCGACCAATACAGTAAGTATTCCCGCTGGGTGACTGATATTATTGCCTCGAAAGTCCCTTTATTTGAAAAAGCGAGTATTGATGAGTTTTATATTGACCTCACCGGTATGAATAAATTTTTCGGGGTCAGTAAATATGCTAAGGAACTCCGGGAGCTGATCATGTCAGAAACCGGCTTGCCCATTTCCTGCGGACTTTCCTCCGCCCGCTTTATCAGCAAGATGGCCACCAACGAGGCCAAGCCCAATGGCTTCCTGGAAATTCCTCATGGCAAAGAGATCGAATTTCTCTGGCCACTGGGGATTGAAAAAATAAACGGGGTGGGCAAACAGACTGAGCAGCAATTGAAAACATTCGGCATCTATACGATCGAAGATATTGCCAAAACACCAGTGGAAGTGATGGAACGGATCGGGGGCAAATGGGGAGAAAGTCTCTGGCACAAAGCGCATGGACGGGGCAGTGCCGATATTACGACTGATTGGGAACAGAAGAGTATGAGTCATGAAAATACGTTTGATACCGACTATACAGATCTGTCCTTCCTGCACAAGGAACTGGTACGACTAACCGAAAAAACAGCTTATTCATTAAGAGAAGACGAAAAAATGACCGGCTGTGTAACAGTAAAAATCCGCTATTCAGATTTTGAAACGACCAGTTGCCAGGAAACCATTGACTATACCGCCCTGGACGATACCCTGATCGCCAAGGTGAAAGACCTTTTTACTAAAAACTGGCTGAAAGGCAGACCAGTCCGTTTACTGGGCGTACGTTTCAGTCACCTGATTCCGATTACCATGCAAATGAGTCTGTTTGATAAAAATGTAGAGAAGCTAAATCTGTACAAAGCTGTGGATGATATTAAAGAACGGTTTGGAAATAAACTGGTGACCAAGGCCGTTACCATCAAAAAAGAAAAAAAAGGAAATTAATATTCCTGTTTTCAATAAACAATTCCGGCTGTAGTTATTTACCTGAAGACAGGTGTCCGTGTTCCCGTTTGAAAGCCCCGGCCAGGAGTATAAAGAACAATAAAAACGCCCCGATCAGGATCAGGAATTCCTTGAGCATCCCGAGCCAGATAGCTGTACCAAAACTGACTGCCAGCAGGATCACCAGCAGGATAATGATCCCCGCACCCATTTTCTCCTTTTTACTTTTCCGGAAACCCATTTTGGCTTTTGTCATTTCCCAGGCCAGCCGCCACCTGAGCTTACGGCGTTGCTTACGGGTCAGGGTACCGGCCGCCAGGGCAGCCAGGGCAACGGCCAGCCAGGAAGGCAGGGATTGGGAATCGGTTACTGCTGCAGTTAGCACAGATAAAAAGGAAAACAGGTGCATATAGGATTCGTTTAACAGATGTACCGGAATACCCGGAAATACATGCCCAAAATAACCGCATCCCCGGATTCCGGTATCCGTACTATTGGGTATTTCTCAACTTAGGGAGTGGCAAAACTGCTTAACTTTGTGGTGGTAAGTTGAAAAGTTAACAGGTTGAAAGGTTGATAGGTATAATACTATGTACGGTCGGCTGTTCCCCTGTCAACTTATCAACTTTCCAACTTTTCAACCTGTCAATCTCTCAACCTGTCAACTAAAAAAAAGCCCCATGTCACAACAATGGAAAGAATACCAGGAAAAAAACAATGAACGTTTCCTGAATGAAATGCTGGACCTGCTCCGCATCCCGTCAATCAGCGCCAAAATTGAAAACAAAGATGACATGCTGAAATGCGCCGAAGCAGTAAAGAAAAGCTTACTGGCTGCCGGCTGCGAAAAAGCGGAAGTCATGCCTACGGCCGGGCACCCGGTTGTTTACGGAGAAAAAATCATTGACCCTTCCAAACCCACTGTATTGGTGTATGGACACTATGATGTGCAGCCGGTGGATCCGATCGAACTCTGGCACAGCGGCCCTTTTGAACCTACAATCAAAGACGGTAAAGTTTTTGCCCGTGGTTCCGCCGATGATAAAGGACAGTTTTATATGCATGTGAAGGCGCTGGAGATCATGAACCAGACCGGCACCATGTCCACCAATATCAAATTCCTGATCGAAGGGGAAGAAGAAGTGGGATCTCCCAATCTCGGCCCCTTTGTAGCTGCACATAAAGACTTACTCAAATGTGATGTGATCCTGATCAGTGACAGTGCCTTGCTGAGCATGGATAACCCGTCACTCGATGTAGGCATGCGCGGACTCAGTTATGTTGAAGTGGAAGTAACCGGA
>CAUJFR010000266.1 GCA_963169885.1 Bacteroidota bacterium | reverse complement strand
TAGGGATAATGATAAACTCCCGGCGGGGCGTATCGAAGGAGACTACCCGCCTCAGCGCACTAAAGGAGGCATTTCCCTTATATGATACTCCTGCACCAACGCCGGCCGTTCCGGACTCAGCGTGAAATACACTTCCAGGTCGGCCTTTTCGCCATGGATGATGAAGGAGCCGCGCAACTGGTTTTCCGGCTTCATCGGTTTTATCTCGACAATCTTTCCGGCTTTGGCAAAAAGATCACGGGCTTCTTTCTTCAATGAATCAATGGGATAATCCGGGAAGAAGTTCTCGGCAAAGATGCCGCTCTTCTCCGCATTGGTCCAGTCGGGCAGCAGTTTTATCAATTCATTCTTCCGTTGTTCAAGTATCGCTGATGGCGGCAACTGACGGGGCTGCAATCCGGCCAGTTTGATCAGGGTATCCAAAACCCGAATGTTTACTCCACCAAATGGCGAATAAGTCCGGTTGGCAAAGCCAACGACCCCGATCCCATAATCAGGCATAATGCGCCACTGACTCCCGAAACCGGGAAGACCACCACTATGGGAGATATACGTTTTCCCCTCACAGTCTTTCATCCAGCCGAGTCCATAACAATAAGCCGAGGTAATGGGACAGCTCCTTCCATCGGGATAAGTGAAAGCTGCATTGAATCCGTTCCAACGCCAGGGATGATGCATTTCCCTCACTGAACTGCGGTTAACCGGTCCCGTTTCTTTGGCATTCGAAGGCGGCCAGGATGATAAATGAAGCGCCATGTATTTCGCAAACTCATCAATAGACGTGATCATACTGCCCATCGCACCCCAGCTGCCATCGGGTACATCATGCAGCAGTTGTTCTTCATTCCACTGGTTGTTGAGCCAACGGTAACCATGGGCCAGTTTATCGGCGGGCACATTGGCATACTCCCATTCGGCATTTACCATACCAAGGGGCTTCCAGATATTTTCCTTGATATATTGCTGGTACGGCACCCCGGATACTTCTGTAATTATTTTCCCCAGCAAGGCAAACCCGAGATTGCTGTACTCATAGGCAATACCCGGAGGGTTGGAAAAACTGATCTGTTTGCCGATGAATTCCATCAGGTCCTTATCGCTATCAGCGAGTTGCCGGTCACCCCAGGGATTATCTTCGGGGAAACCCGCTCCATGCGTAAGCAGGTGACGGATGGTGATCGGGGGTGCATCCGCCGTGGGGTATTTGATATGCTGCAATTCAGGTACAAAGAAATAAGCCGGGCAATCGAGATAGAGTTTGCCTTCATCCCGCAGTTTCAGGATGGCCATGGCGGTAAAGCTCTTGCTCATCGAAGCAATGCGGAACATGGAGGAAGAACTGGCCGGTATTTTTTTCGCGATATCGGTGTAGCCATAACTGTTCTTGTAGATCAGTTCACCATCCACTACAATCCCGAAAGAGATCGCAGGAAAATGATTTTCCTCTGCATGTTTGCGGTAGATACTATCGATCACCGGCAGGTACTGACGGATCTTCGACAATCGGGCCGTATCGGTAAAGACCGCCGGATGATAGGAAGAATCGAATAATACCGGATCTGGCGGATACTGATTCTTATTGCCGCAGGAATACAAAAGCACCGTCATACCGGCTGCTGCCAGGATCTGTTTCATATCAACTGATTTATTCCCCAAATTAAGGATTCAGGAGGGATTCCTTTATACCGATAATACTTCTTTTGTGTTCTCTTTCCGCATTGGTTGCTTTTTCCAATAGGTCAGGCTGCGCCAGCACCATTCCAGCGGACCGAATCGGAAATAGCGGAGCCATATATGACTCCAGATAATCTGCAACACCCAGATCACTCCCACCACCAGGTATACTTCATAACGTTGAAGGCTTCCATAATAACCAAAACCAACTCCGTAGAAAATGATTCCGCAGATCAGGGACTGTGTCAGATAATTGGTAAAGGCCATTTGTCCTACCGGTCTCATTAAAGTAAAAAACCATTTGAAGAACCCGGATTTAAATAAGAGCATAACGGCGCCAAATATCCCAAGTGAACGAAGGGCTCTTGAAATAGTATACGTCTCAATTTTCACGTTTTTCATGTACTCAAACTCATTAAACTGATATTGGATCATCGGCTTGATCCGGTAATAAGAAAGCAGGAGTCCCAGGCCAAGTCCTGCCACTGCCATGATCCAGTAATATTTTACCGGCGCCTCCCCGGTCATTATGCCGGTTTTCAGAAAGGCCATACCCAGGAACATAAAAAACAACACGTCCCAGATACTCATATACAAATAGCGGATCAGGGCGCCCAGGTAGTTGTTGGTCCGGTATTCATACAAGTCCTCATAACTGCCCGTCACTTGCTGCTTCGACTTTTCATTGCGTTCCACCTTCTTGGCATGTGTTTGTTTATCCTTGAATTCGTTCATCGCTTCAAGCTGACTTTTTTGTTTATCCGTCAGTTTTACTTTGGTGGTATCCATCGCTGCCACCTGTTCACCCCGGGTGATCACTTTTTTCTCCAGGTAAAGATCCCGGTTATCCCGCGCGACCATCAGGAGAAAACAGACAACAGCCCCGATCAATAAGGATTTAACAGGAAGGTTACGGAACACTACCATGATCATTCCATAACAGGCATAATCAAACAGTATATCGCCCCACCACAACAGTATCCAGGCATTAATC
>CAUJFR010000265.1 GCA_963169885.1 Bacteroidota bacterium | reverse complement strand
TCTTTCTTTGTACGGAACCGCTTGTACCAATAGTGAAACGTGGAATAGGGGATCTTGTTTTTTTCACACCAGGCCTTCTGACTCAGGCCACTCTGCTGCCACCGGCGGATACCCTTAAAAATTTTTTGCTCAGTACCGTTTTGCATAACCGTTTTGTAATCAAAATTATTACAACGGATCACTACAAATAAGATGGGTTGGACGGTGGGTTACATTACAACAAAATATTCTGTTTTTATTCAGCCAGTACGATAACGATTTAAGACGTGCCAAAACGATTACAGGTATGCGGGAGCATTTGGAGGCGGGTATTTGGCCTTGTCAGGCGCCTTTTGGATATGATAATGCCAAAGTAAACGGAGAGTGCTCAATTGTGATAAATGAAAAGGGGAGGGTATTAAAAAGGGCCTTTTTATGGAAGGCGAATGAGGGGATAACCATTGTTGAGATCGTGAAAAGGCTTGAAGCATACGGGCTCAAGATCAAACACAATAAGCTGAGCGCCATTTTGAGTAATCCCTTTTACTGTGGTATAATGTCGCATAGCTTACTACAGGGGAAAGTGGTTGAGGGTCGGCATGAGAAACTGGTATCAAAGGAAATATTTCTTCGGGTAAATACGGAAAAGGGGAAAATTCCGAGCGGGTACAAGGCCAATCCAATAAATGAAAACCTTCCATTAAAGATGTTTGGAAAATGTGAAGGTTGTGGGGAGAATTTACGAGGCTACCTGGTCAGAAAAAAGAACTTATACTATTACAAGTGCGATGGGAAGGGAAAGTGTACCTGTAACGTGAGCGCAAGAAGCTTGCATAAAAAATTCTCGCTGTTATTGGAAGATATAACTCTGAAGGAGGAGTATATCGAATTGTACAAGATGGAACTACGCAAGGTGTATAATGTACTTAATTCGGAGAGGTCGGAGAATGTTGGGCAATACAAAGTCGAAATCAGTGAGTTGGATAGTAAGCTCGAAAGACTGGAGGAGCGGTTTATAAATGAGGAGATAAAGGCTGATTTATACTATAAGCATACTGAAAAACTGAAGGACGAAAGAGAGGAATTGAGGAAATATCTGGAAAGTACGCAGTTCAGTACCTCGAACCTAGAAAAGTATATCGAAAGATCATTGGAATATTTACTGGAACTCCCGTCAGTATGGGCTTCCAGCGGATATGCTGAGAAAAGAAAACTGCAATCATTGGTTTTTCCTGAAGGATTTCTCTATAACAAGAAAACAGACCAAACTCGAACCACTAAATTGAATAGTTTATTCTTCTGTATTGCCCGTCTGAAGGGCAATACAGAAGAAAATAAAACCGGAACTTCTGAGGTAAAACTCAAAAATTCCGGTTGGGTAGCCTCGCCTAGAATCGAACTAGGATCTGGAGCTTCGGAAACTCTTATACTATCCATTGTACTACGAGGCCGTTGGTCACTTAATCAATCCCGGCGCATTGGTCGCGAATACCTTCACGGCAATGGCGAGCAAAATTACGCCAAAAAACTTTCTCACCGCCATTAATCCGGCTTTTCCGAGCACTTTTTCGATCACATTTAAAGATCGGAGCACCAGGAAGATAACAACCAGGTTGGCCAGAATAGCCAGAAGGATCATATATTCATTTTTGTCGGACCGCTCAAAAGTGGCTTTGAGCGACATAATCGTGGTCAGGGTGCCGCTTCCGGCAATCAGGGGAAAGGCGATCGGGACCACCGTACCGCTCGGTGCCCCCTGCTCAGGTTTGAAAAATTCAATACCCAGGATCATTTCCAATCCCAGGATAAAAATCACGATGGAACCGGCCACCGCAAAGGAACGGATATCCACGCCCAGGATATTTAAAAAGGGTTTCCCGATAAAAAAGAACAAAACCATCAGTCCGCCGGATATCAGCGTCACTTTAATGGCACTAATACCCCCGGTCTTCTGCTTGATCGAAATAAGCATGGGAATGGAACCTAAAATATCGATGACCGCAAAAAGCGTGAACGTTAGCGTCAGGAATTCCTGCAGACTGAATTGCATGTGGCTGTTTTTTACAAAAGTACTTTATTCGGCAGGTTTATCCGCAGGGGCCTGGTCACGGAGGATTTCCAGGCAAGACCTGCATAAACAATCCCGGTAGTCCAGTTCGATCTGCTGCTGAACGACAGGCGGTAAAACGATCCCATAGCACTGGCATTGCAGGATAGAGCCGGCCTTACATTCAAAACCTGTCCCGCAACGGGGACAGGTTTTGTATTCATGTTTGATTTTTTGTTCGTTCATCAGAAACTTAAACGGATTCCGGTATATGCGTTAAAACGGGCGGTATTGAAACCGGAGATTTCAGTGTACCTGCTATTGGTAATATTCCGCAGATCGGCAAAAAGCTTTAACCGGTTTTTGCTGAATCCATATTCCGCATACAGGTTCCATAAAATATACGCATCGAGGGTTACATACACGGTACTGAAACTGTTGTTGTCAAAATAAGCATCCTTCCTTTTACCACTCCATTGCAGGTTGCTGTTCAGTAATAGCCGTTTGCCGATCATCGTGTTTCCCTGGATGCCAGCCGAAGAACGGGGACGACGAAGAAGGTTATTATAACTGGTATCTTTTCCGTTGGTGACCGTACTGATCTTTCCGTCCACCCAGGTATACCAGGCCCGCAGGCTGCTGCGGCTATTGATCTGCCAGTTGCCTTCCAGTTCCAATCCAAAATCGTGCTGGCGGTCCTGATTGATATATTGTGACTGAAAGGTGCTGGCATTATAGTAGAAGAACATGATATCCTTCACCCGCCGGTTAAACCCGGTGGCCCGGGCGGTCCATTTTTTTCCGCTGTAAAGTTGTACCCCTGCTTCAAACGTAATGGCCGACTCCGGCTCCAGTGCTGCATTGCCATACTCGGAAAATAACTGGTAAAGGGAAGGCGTACGATAGGCCGAGGAAAGATTCGCGTATACCTTAACCTTCTTATTCAGTAACCAGGAAGGATTCAGGGAGAAAACAGGGTAGGGACCGTATTCCGAATGCAGATTAAGGCGGCTGCCGGCTTCGAGATTAAAACCGGAAGGACTGTTCCAGTTCACCGCTCCATACAGAGCGCCCTGTTGCTGCCGAAGGCTGTCTTTTCCATACATCGTTCCATAGGGACCAAAAAAACCAACTGAATTATAACGTTGATCGGACACGGAATTGCGGAATTCAACCCCGCCTGTAAAGCTGAGGGATTGGTTTTTTTTCATCACCCATAACAGATCGGCAAAATGTTCGTTGCCCTTGTAGCTGCCTTCTGCCCAGGTATCATAACCGTTCCGGCTCTTCACCGAATCATCCGTATAGCGCCGGTTCACACTATTGACATTGTATAACAGGGTCATCGTATGTTGCTTCCATTTATATTCACCCCGCAATCCGGCCTGTACACTTTTTTGTTTGTAGGTATAATCCAGTTCATCGGTAAAAGCACCCTGATCAATCGATCCGTTGATATCACTAAAACGGATAAACGGTTTTATACTCAGTCCCTTGGCCGGACTAAAGCCAATACCGGCCTGAAAATTATGCTGCGCATACTCATCCCGGTCAGTCTCCGCAAAGTTTCCATTGTTTACCGCCTCATTCATCCCCCGGCTCTTTACATAAGAGTAACTGCTGTTATACTGTATTTTTTTTGCCGTACCATTCACTGCCGCCTGTACCCGCCAGGTATCATAGCTGCCATAGCTCAGGCCGGCCTGTGTGTTGTTGGTCTGAGTACTGTTGGTCTTATGACCAACAGTAATAATATTTATCACCCCATTCACCGCATCACTCCCATACAGCGTCGACTGACTCCCTTTGAGGATCTCAATCCGTTCGATCTGGGCAAGCGACAGATTACGGATATCAAAATTGCCACCGATGCCGGAGGGATCATAGACCGGAATACCGTCAATCGTGATCAGGGTGTGGGCCACGTATCCACCCCGGAGGTAAACGCTCTTATCCTTTCCCATATTACCATTCGCTCCGGCAATGGAAATACCGGCCTGCTCACTCAGTACCTGTGCGAGATCCTTGCTGCCGCTTTGTTCCAGCTGGGCCCGGGTAATCACGGTGATTACCTTACCGCTGAGTGATGTTTTGTTGGGAAACCTGTTGGCCGTTACGACCGCTTCATCCAGCAGGCTTGTGTCCTGCTGGGCCAGTAGCTGATTGCTGATAATGACAGCAGCCAGCACAAAAAAATGTCTTTTCATTCTACAATGAATTTTGTGTGACTGCTTCCGAAAATAAAAAGTGAAAATAAAAGTGTGCCCTTACACGCTGATATCTTCATGCCTTTCACCCGAAAGCTGAATAATAATTAAGTGATCAGGCAGGTCTTCTGGCTCAGGATTCGCTGCTCCTTCCCATTCCGCCAACGGCGGAATAGTGGATTGTATTGCAGCAGGTGTTTCAGTTCGGCTTTGTTGTTGCCCTTCGGCAGCCCTTCGGCAGGCTCAGGGTGACAACAGTTGTCATGGTGAGCTTGTCGAACCATTGTCGAACCATTCTCAAAGCACCTTCCTTTACAGCTACGGGGATAGCACCGGACTTACACCGGATTTCCCTTTTAATCTCCCGCATGAAGCGGGGGAACCAAATCAGTGCAAATGTAAGATGCCTGTCCAAATCTGAAGTAAGAGTTATCAACAACGTGGATTACTGATTTTTTCTCTCGTTTTTCGGGTAAAAGCATTGATTGAACGAAATGGATGATGTGGTAGCTCCCTTCAGCTACCCTTTAGGTTCGGGAAACCTTCAACCGAAAACAGGCTTCCCGGTCTGATTGAATATTCAGAAAAGTTTAATCGGACTTTGTCATTTTTTATACATTTTTTTTGAAGCATTTCTTTAACAATTCTGCGATAATGGAAAGCGCATTTCTGCGTTTGACTGCTAACATCTGCTTATGTTTTTTCAAAGTTGGGGATTAAGCGATGTCGCTTCTGCCCGGATTTTTCACTTTTATAAATCATTGTCCAATGAAGCGTGTAATACCTCCGGTTTTATTAGTTGCTTTAGCACTTCCTTTCAGTGCACCATTGTTAGCTCAAAACAATCCGAAGTATGAATTTGGGATCAACCTGGGCTTTACCGTGTACCAGGGTGATCTGACTCCTCAACAACTGGGTTCTTTCAGGACGCAGAAATTAGCCCTTGGTTTACAGGCGGCTAAACTGCTCAGTCCCTCTTTTTCCGTCAGAGCAGCATTTCTCCGGGGGCGACTCAAGGGAGATGATGGTCTTTATGCCAACCCCGAATACCGGCAACAACGGAATTTTAATTTCAGCACCCCGGTAACAGAGTTCACCGGCCATTTCGTTTGGAACCCAATGGCCAGGAATTATGCGGTGAAAGGGTTCTCTCCATACTTTTTTGCCGGTGCCGGTTTTGCTTTTCTAAGGATAAAAAGGGACTGGAGCGGGCTCAACAGCAGTTATTTTGATTCAGAAACATCCACCATTTTCAGCGGACTGGCTGCAGATACTGTTCATTCAGTTCCCAGGTTGATCCCGGTAATCCCTGTGGGGATGGGCATCAAATACTTCATTACTCCTAAACTGGGTATGAATGCTGAAGCCGCCTACCGGCTCGGATATACGGATTATCTGGATGGGTTCAGTGAAGCAGCTAACCCGGCCAAAAAGGACCATTACCTGAATTATTCAGTAGGTATTATATACAGAACCGGTAAAAAGAATATGCTCAGTTGCCCGAAGATCCGCTATTAGCAATTGAAAATACCGGGACAATCTGCCCGTTTACCGGTACCCATTAAACGTGGAATGAATATTTCACTCTTATACATGCGACTTCGTTTGAATAATACAGATTGTATTTGTCGGGCAGTCAGATGAAAATCCGGGTCCTGTTTCAACAGGGCCCTCTTTTAAAAGCCATATACTTTTAATTACCTGTTGAGAAATTACCGCTTTACCAAATAGTCATTACAGCCTCGTGATAAAATCCAACATTCATCCGGAGAAGATGCGCTGATACCCGGCATCTTCTCCATTATGCTGAGGCTGCTGTAAACGAGAAATGTATGATATAGTATTGGCAGAACTTTAAGATTTTTATGGATAAATAGCGGAAGTCCGGCATCAAATTGGTGTCAGGGATGGTCATGCTGATCCGGCAATAATATGAATTCATCACAAATTGGCTGACATGTTTAAACCTTCCATTGCTAAAATATATTTGTCCGGGCAACGGGACGTTGAAAGCAGCCCGGGTTTTCGTTGTCATCATCTGTTTAATGGGGATACCCGCTTTCATGCGTATAAAACCGCACTGGGTGATCTCTGCCGGTTTGATGATATATTGCTGGCTGCCGGAAAAAGCTGGCCGCGGGATGCCGGGACATCAGCTTATGTGGTTTTAATTCCACTGTCTGGTTCGATTGAATATGTTATTGGCAATTCGGCACCCGGGGTTATTTCAGCCGGACAACTTCAGGTCTTTTCTATTCATGAAAATGAGACTTACCGGGTCAGTAACTTATCTCCGGATAAAGGGGTGAATTACCTTGAACTCTTTCTGGTTAAAAAACCGGAAATGCCGGATATGGTCCCCGCACCCGCTGATGCAGATCTGAATAAATTCATGAATGTACTGTTGCAGGTAGCGGCTGTTGGCAGCGGGAGCGGGGACCAATGGAGGCTTTCCATCGGGAAGTTCAGTGGAAGAGGTGAAACCACTTACCAACGCAAATACCCGGGCAAAGGCTTATTCATGTTTGTGATTGACGGCCTATTTGAAGTGGAGGGTCGTTTATTGCATGCACGTGATGGCCTGGCCCTTTGGGATACGGCTGAAGCGGGGGTGGAAGCACGAAGTAATGAGGCACTGTTGCTGGTTGTTGAGAGTAATTTTAGTGCTGCGGTGCCCTGATCCGGCCAAGGCTGATGCCTGCATAATAATTCCGCCGGGGAGCGGCATTATAAAACCGCCCGGCCGCTGCATTGATATCATTCCCCAGGCTATAGTGTTGGTCCAGCAGGTTATCTGCTCCCGCATAGAAGTTCATCGTGTATTTCTTTTTCACCGTGTTTTTCCAGCCCAGCCGGGCACCCAGCAACTGGTAAGGATCGGCTGAGGCTGTATTGGCATCATTCAGGTAAATACGGGAGGCACTGTAAAAAGTACTGTTGAAATAGAAACCTGTCCTGGTTTGAAGATCAAAAAGAAGTGAAAGAGTATTGACTGGTACCGAGGGAACGGTTTTTCCGGAAAAGTCATCCGTACCTTTAATGAATTTACCATAACGGTAATGGATATACGAATATCCTGCCTGGATTAAAAAATAATCAATCAATCCTTTTTTAAAGGTCTGTGTATAGTCCGCCTGCAATTCAACTCCCTGCTGACGTACATCCCCGGCATTGACAAAATAATCAGCCCCCGAAAGGTCCCGGCGTTGAACCAGTGCCTCATTTAACCTGAAATAATAACCGGTAAGTTCGGTCTGCAACCGGTGTTGGAAAAAATCATGATTCGCGGTGATTTCATAGTTCCAACCGTATTCAGCTTCCAGGGCTGTACTGATCACTCCTGTGGAGGGCAGCAACTCGGATACCGTTGGTGGTGAAAACCCACGGGAGACGGTTGATTTCAGGCTGAAATCTTCCGTAATAAATTTTTTGAGGGAAAAGCGCGGGGCCAGTTCGTTCCGGTAATTTCTTTTCTGCGTGAGTATCGGGTAATGGCTGAGACGGGTAAGACTGGCTGTTGCTTTATTCAGACTGATACCGGCGGTGAAAAGCCATTGCTGATTCAGTTGCAGGTCGCCCTGAACGAAAACACTGAGTGCGGTATAGCTGATATCGTCATTGGTCTGTAAAGTATCCGGATTCCCGTTTCGGTTTTTGGCAACCTGGATATTGAATCGTCCTTGCTGGAACTCACTGCCGGCCACTAATTGCAGGCTGTTCTTTCGCTGGCCGGTAACCGTTTCCTTGTTATACACAAAAACCGTACGTCCGCCATAACCCGGTTCATTTCTTCTTTCATAATTACGGATGGCCGAATTACGGATCTGAGCAAAAGCGCCATACAGCGTGGTGGTATTTTTAAAACGGGGATTGAATTGATAAGCATTTGTAAATCCAGCGGTCATTGTTTGCTGGAAGATGGCGGCTTTGGCATTTACGGCGCTGGGAAAACCACCACCAGCCGGCCTGGCCGCTTTGGGGTTGCTGGTAAATTCGGACAGCGTCAGGGCACCCGGTGTCTGGTAATACAGGTCGGTATATAAGAGTGAAGCTGTAAGTTCCTGTTTACCGGAAAGTTTTAATTGGGACTGCCAGCTGATGTTATCCCGTCGCATAGCTGATTGACTGCGATAGCCATCACTCTGGTTGTGGGCATAACTGATCTGATGGCGGTTTTCATCGCTGCCGTAACGTACCGTTGCAAATAGCGCATCGGTGCTATACGAACCTTTCAGGTATTCCAGGCTCAGGCCGGGTTTCCAGCGTTGAAAATTATTCATCAGCACCAGTCCGCCGGTGCCGGCTCCGTACATACTGCCGGCCGGACCTTTATAAATTTCAATGGTGGAGAAATTAGTATAGGCAAACTGATTGAAATATGTATTCCCACCTGGATCCGTAACCGGGATTTCATTCCAATACACTTTCACATTACGCACCCCAAATGGAGAACGGAGCGAGCTGCCTCTGATATTAAGCCGGTAACTGCCCGGACTTCTTTCTTCCATCCGTACACCGGGTACGGTGTTCAGTCCGTTGACAAGTGACAGCTTATTGTTGCGGTCCGCATTTTTCAGGTCAATGATTTTTACTGAGGCTGTACTGAACCGGGCTTTCCGGTTTTGCTCAAAGGCCCGGATGATAACTTCATCGAGCGATTTTGTACTGTCATTTATTTCTTCCTGGGCAATTCCGGAAACAGCGAAAAACAACCAAATAGATAGAAGCGAAAATCTGTACATCAGCGTCGGTTCAGGCGGTTAAAGTTAGTATGTTTTAGTTGTATCTTTCCGCTTATGACGGCAAAGAACAAACTCAACTTAACGGATATCAGCCTGATCGTAGTAAGCCTGGTGATCGGTATGGGTATTTTCAGGAATCCGGCTTCCGTAGCAGCGACTTCGGGTACAAGCACGATTTTTTTCCTGCTCTGGATTGCCGGTGGTATCATTGCGCTGTTCGGGGCATTGACCTACGCGGAGATTGGACAGCGGCTGCCGGCTATGGGCGGTTATTATAAAGTCTTTGCCGAATGCTATCATCCATCCGTCGGCTTTTCGGTCAACTCCATCATCCTGATCAGTAATGCAGCTTCCCTGGCCGTAGTAGCCCTGATCGGTGCCGATTATGTGAGCGATCTTTTATATGGAAAACCGAGTGGTGTTTTGTTTAATTCAATAGTGGCCATCACAGCTGTAGCTGCTTTTTTTGTGGTCAACCTGTTTGGGCTGAAGACCAGCAGCCGTACCCAGAATGTACTCATTATTATTAAAGTAGGATTGATGGTTTTACTGATCTCCGCCTTGTTTAAAGGGGTGGTGATTGAACCACATGGTTATGAAGAAGGTTCACCGCTATTCACACTGAATGATAAATCCGCCTTTTCTCTGTTTGTGATATCACTGATCCCTGTGTGTTTTGCGTATGGGGGGTACCAGCAAACCATCAATTTTGGCGGAGAGGTCAAAGAAACCCGGATCATTCCCAAAGGGATCATCATCGGGATTATCATTGTAATCGGTTTATATCTGCTCATCAATGTGGCGTATGTGGAAGTGATCGGGTACGAAAAAATGAAAAACGCATCCGCTATCGGGGCCCTGTTATGTGAAGCCTGGTTTGGTAAAGCCGGGGGTAAAGTATTCGACGCCCTGATGTTTCTTTCCGTACTGGCCTATGTCAATATTCTCCTGATGAGTAATCCACGTGTGATGTTTGCCATGAGCCAGGATAAAGTATTACCAAAAATATTTTCTTACCGTCATCCGAAAACAGAAGCGCTGGTGCCCGGCCTGCTCACTTTTTCCCTGATTACGATCATTGTTACTTTTTTCGGAAAAGGGGTCGATAATATTCTCAACTTCACCATGTTTCTCGACAGTATCGGGATGAGTACATCTGCCGCCACATTATTTATTTTACGGAAGCGAAAGCAGAATGAAGCCATGATTACGGGCAACTGGAACCGGTTCACCCCGATGCTGGCCGGATTTTTTGTCTTCAGCTATTTTATGATTGCCGTGGGGGTCGTGATCAAGGATGTGAATGCGGCCCTGATCGGTACCGGTTTACTGGCCTTCTTCCTGGCCGTATATTACTTCTTTTACCACCGGAAAAAGCCTGATTAATTTTTCTCCAGCTGCTGATCAGCCGGGTAAGTGAATAACCGCTAAAAGGCGGGTGCCCGGATTCCCTCTTTTTAGCGCAGAAAAGGGGTGGGAATCCCCTGCTGAAATCAGGCCCGGAACCCCCTGTTCCCGGATTTTCCTGCCGCTTGTCAAAAATCAGTAAAGCTCCCGTGCTTTTGGTCTATTTTTGCACCTTATGAGAAGGAGTATTCAACTGGCGCTGATGCTGTTGTTCTGTTCTGCAGCAGGAGCCCAGGAAAAATGGGATCTGCGCCAATGCGTGGATCACGCCGTTAAAAATAACATTTCTGTCAGGCAGACCGATCTGCAATCCCGCTTTTCTGCCCTGACTTACAGTCAGAGTAAATCAGCCCAATTGCCCAGCTTTAATTACAGTGGTAGTGTGGGATACCGGCTGGGCCGTTCGGAAAACCCGACCACCGGTGTGCTGGAAGACAATAATTTCCTGAATCTGGGCATGCAGCTGCAAAGCGGCGTCACGGTGTTCAACTGGTTTGCCCGCAAGAATACCATTGAGTCCAACCGGCTCAGCTATGAAGCGGATAAGCAACAAACAGAAAAAATAAAGAATGATATTTCCCTGAACGTGGCCGTGGCTTATCTGCAAATCCTGCTCGCCCGTGAGCAGGCCAATATTGCAGCGGCCCAGGTTGAACTGTCCCTTTCACAACTCGAAAATACCCGTAAGCGGGTGGAAGCAGGCTCTCTGCCTGAACTCAATGCTGCTGAACTGGAAGCCCAGCTCGCCCGTGACAGTTCCTCCCTGATCACCGCGCAGGCCAATGCCGTTCAGTTTTTACTGCAGATGAAATCGTTGCTGAACCTCGATGCCGGTCAGCCTTTCGATATAGCCACACCGCCGGTCAACCTGATTCCCGTAGATCCGATTGCGGATTTGTTGCCGGAAGCAGTATATGCCTCTGCCATTAAATTTATGCCACAGCAAAAAATTAATGAACTGCGGATCCTGGCCGCTAAAAAGAATGTGGATGTGGCAAAAGCGGGTCTCTATCCCAGTTTTACGGCTTTTGGCAGTTTGTCCACCAATGCCATTAATTTCCGCCGTCCCGTTTATAACCAGGTTTTTAACGGGTATGTTCCAACCGGTGCCCGGGTGGATGCCGGGGGTGGCACTTTTTATCCGGTAGAAGTGCCCGACTACAGTGATGGTTCAACGGTAGTCCGTTATTTCAAACCCGGCAGCATTACCAAACAATTCAATACCAATTTTGGTCAGAGTGTCGGAATTGGGATCAGTGTTCCCATATTAAATGGCAAGGCGGCGCATACGGCCTGGGATCGTTCCAAAGTCAGTTTACAATTACAGGAACTGCAAAAAGAACAGGGCGATCTGCAACTGAAGCAGGATATTTACAAAGCCTATAATGATGCGACTGCTGCGCTTCAGAAGTACAATGCCGATGTAAAAGCGATGCAGACCGCTGAAAAAGCCTGGTCCTTTGCCAGCAAACGTTATGAGCTGAATCTGCTTTCCGCCTATGAAATGGTGACCAGCCAGACCAATATGCAACGGGCCAGGATTCAGGCGCTTTATTCGCAATACGATTATGTTTTTAAAATGAAGCTCCTTGAGTTTTACAAAGGGCAGGGATTAAAACTTTAAAATTTGGACGATGAATAAGAAACTGAAATGGGTATTAATCATACTGGGTATTCTGGCCTTGATATTCATTATTATGAAAGTCGCCGGCGGTGGTGACAAAACGGTTAAAGTCGCAACTGAAAAAGCGGTGAAGCGTACTATTGTTGAAACCGTGAATGCCAGTGGTAAAATATATCCGGAAGTGGAAGTAAAGATCAGTCCGGACATTTCCGGTGAGATCACTGAACTGAATGTGGAAGAGGGTGACAGTGTGCGGAAAGGGGAGCTGCTTGCGCGCATCTTTGCGGACATTTATGCCCTGCAACGCGATGAAGCGGCATCCAGGGTAAATCAGTCGGCCGCCACAGTCGATAACAGCCAGGCTGCCATTGAATCACTTAAGGCGAACCTTGAGCTGGCCCAGCAAAGCTATAACCGGAATAAAAAACTGTTTGATGAAAAAGTGATTTCCAAATCCGAGCTCGAACAGTTTGAAACCACTCTCCGTTCAGCCCAGGCCAATTATAATGCGGCCCAGCAGAATATTAAAAGCCTGCAGGCAGGGGTTCAAAGCACACAGGTCGGACTCAGCAAGGCGAATAAAGACCTTAGCCGTACCAGCCTGGTAGCACCGATGGATGGAGTAATCTCTTCGTTAAAGATCAAAAAAGGCGAACGGGTAGCCGGTAACAGTTTTAATGTGGGTACGGAAATGATGACGGTGGCCGACATGTCGGTACTGGAAGTACGGGTGGATGTGGGCGAAAATGATATTGTGAAAATTAATATCGGGGATTCAGCGGATGTGGAAGTGGATGCGTACAATAACCGCAAATTCAAAGGGGTGGTCACCAAGATTGCCAGCAGCACCAAAGCCGGCTCGCTGACATCTTCCAATGATGTGACCAATTATGAAGTCAGGATCCGCCTGGACAAGGATTCATATAAAGATCTCAGTAACCGGACTTTTCCTTTCCGTCCGGGTATGAATGCGAGTGCCGATATTAAAACCCGCCGTGTGGAGAATGTACTGGCTGTACCGATTGCCGCCGTTAGTGCCCGCGTAAAAGGTAGTGATCAGAATATGGCGGATAAGAAAAAGGAGAAAGAGGCCAGCAAGGATGAAAATGAAGCCCAGAACCAGAATGGCATGGTGGTGGATAATGATGAACTCGAGGAAGTCGCTTTTGTTTTATTGCCAGGTGGAATTATACAAAAGCGGGTGGTGAAGACCGGCGTACAGGATATAAATTATATAGAGATTCTGAGTGGATTAAAAGACGGGGAAGAGCTGATCACGGCTCCCTATGCGGCTGTCAGTAAAGACCTGAAGGACGGAATGAAAGTAACGGTAGTACCAAAGGAGCAGTTATTTGATAAAAAATAATTTATGCGGTTTGGCGTAATCGGTAACGGGAGCTGGGCCACGGCCCTGGCCAAGATCATCACAGATAAAAAGCAGACGGTCAGCTGGTGGGTCCGCAATGCAGAAACCATTGATTTTTTTTTAAAAAAAAGCCATAATCCGCATTACCTCAATTCTGCCAGGTTTGATACCAGTCTGCTTCATCTTTCCACGGATGTACGGGAAGTAGTGCGTAACTCAGATGTACTGGTGATCGCGATTCCGTCTGCCTATGCTGCTCAAAGCCTGGCTGGTCTTACTGCAGGAGACTGGAAGGGAAAGAAAGTGGTTTCGGCTATCAAAGGATTACTGCCGGAGCAGAATATCCTGCTCAACTATTATATGCAGCAGGAATTCGGCGTGGGACTGGAAGATTATTTCGCGGTACTGGGTCCCTGCCATGCAGAGGAAGTGGCGGAAGAGAAATTGTCTTACCTGACCTTCTCAGGAATTGATACGGCAACCGCCGCTGTCATTGCTTCCCATTTTACGACAGATTATATTAATACGGTAGTGAATCATGATATACTGGGTGTACAGTATGCGGCCGTACTGAAAAACATATATGCACTGGGAGCTGGTATGGCGCATGGACTGGATTACGGAGATAATTTTCTCAGTGTATATATCGCCAATGCTGCGGATGAAATGGCTGCTTTTCTACGTCAGTTTGGTGCAGAACATATCACCGTTGGAGATCAGGAGGGAGAAGACCCGCTGACCCACCGTAAGAAGCCCAATTATGCCGCTTCGGTCTACCTGGGCGACTTGCTGGTAACCTGCTATTCACTGCATAGCCGCAACCGGCGTTTTGGAAATATGATCGGCCGTGGTTATTCAGTAAAAGCTGCCGAACTGGAAATGAATATGGTGGCCGAAGGATATAATGCAGCCCGTTGTATTCACCTGATTAATCAGTCACTGGAAGCCCCGATTCCCATTGCTGAGACTATTTATAAAATTCTATGGGAAGACGTGAAAGCAGCAGACGGGTTTAAACGCATCGAGGGAGTACTCGTCTGACCCTGCTGATGGCATCAGTCACTCCGGCTGAATTGCTTATCTTCATTCCGAATTTGATGGTCATGGTCACATTTTTTCAGGTAATCTTTTTTATTGCTTCACTGGTATTGCTGGTGATGAATTTTCTTGATTTTTCCAAATGGAATGAAAGCAGGAAGTCCGGCACAGTGAAAACCCATTCCATACGCTGGTTTAACTTTATTCTTACCTCCCTGGTGGCCCTGGGTTGTTTTCTGAATATCCTCGTCAACTGGATCAGTAAAGCTTAAAAGAAAAGATCAGCGGCGATTCCGTCAGCCAGTAACTTTCCTTCTTTGGTCAGCACCAGGTGTTCCTCCCGGAGCAGGAGTAATCCGCTGTTGATATATTTTGCAGCACCCTTTTGCAACACTTTCCGTTGAATATCATCCACGCTTTGCAAATCCAGTCCTTCCATTGTACGTAATGATGTCATGATATATTCATTCACTTGTTGTGCCGGGGTCAGTATTTCTTTTTCGAAAGGGATACGGTCTTCCTGCAAGGCGGTGATATAAGTGTTGTTATTGGCGATATTCCATTGCCGTTCATTGCCATAAAAAGAATGGGCAGATGGTCCGAGACCGAGGTAGGGCTGCTGCTGCCAGTACGAAGAGTTATGCCGGCTGCGCTTGCCGGGAATTGCAAAATTAGAAATTTCATAGTGTTCATATCCGGCTTCTTCCAGCCAGTGCATCAGTTGTAAGAACTGGGACGATTGCTGATCCGGATCCACATTTTCGTATTGTTCTTTACGGATCAGTTTGTCCAGTGGTGTTTTGGGCTCTACCGTCAGCGCATAACAGGACAAATGCGGAATACCCAGGGCTATGGCTTTTGTTACATTCTGTTGCCATTTTTCGTCAGTGAGTCCCGGTGTGCCATAAATCAGGTCAATGGTGATATTGTCAAAATAGCGAAGCGCCAGTTCCAGTCCTTCAGTTGCCTGCGATGAAGTATGAGCCCGGTTCATCCAGCGCAGGTCTTCTTCAAAGAAACTCTGCACCCCGATACTAAGCCGGTTGATCCCTGCCGATTTCCAACCTTGCAATTTTTCTTCTGTCAGGTCATCCGGATTGGCTTCGAGGGTAATTTCTGCATCGGGTACAAGATTATAATGAGTGCGTATTTCATCGATCAGTTGATTCACTTCTTCATTTTCAAGCAGGCTCGGGGTGCCACCGCCGAAATAAAGGCTGCTGACCTGCTCCATGCCGGGAAAGGATTGCTGCAGCCGCACCTCTTTCAATAAAGCGGCCAGTAATTCGTTCTTGTAATGCAGGGAAGTGCTGAAATGGAAATTGCAGTAATGACAGGCACTTTTACAAAATGGGATATGAATGTAAATGCCTGCCACTTGTTTGTTTTTAATTGAATAATTTAGCTGACCCATCAACCGGAAATCCGCTGAAAAGCCGCATGAGAAAATACAGACTGCAAATATCGGTACTGCTGGCCTTGCTTACAGCTATTTGTACCCAGGGTCAGGAGAAATATCCCCTGCGGGTCCGTTATGCAGATTCCCTTTCGGCTCTTATGGCAGACACCTCCCTGGTTCAACAAACATTCTCAACCCGTATTGAATGTTCCAACTACCTGGCCCAGCTTCCGGCCCGTTTACAGGCGAGAGGGTTTGTAACAGCTTCGCTCGATAGTATCCGGTTTGACAGTACGTATGCAGCAATTGTACTTTTCCTGGGACAACGTTACCAATGGGCCCGGCTC
>CAUJFR010000264.1 GCA_963169885.1 Bacteroidota bacterium | reverse complement strand
ATTGGCATTTTCGCTGGCCTTATCCATCGCGGTCATACGGGCACCATGCTCAGAGGCATTGGAATCCAATACAGCTTTGAACAGCTGGGTATTCAGGATTTTGGGCATCAACTCGGTGATCAGCAGTTCCTTGGATGGATCATAAATGAAATCGGCTTTGGCAGCCCCGGCCTTACCTTCCACTTTGGGGATCGGCAGGAAACGCTCCACTACAAATTTCTGAGTGGCTGCATTTTTGAACTGGCTGTATACCAGCTCCACTACATCAAATTCCTTATTGATAAAAGCAGTACGGGCAGCCTGTGCGGCTTTCTGTACATTTTCAAAATTCAGGTGCAGGAAAATATCCCGGAAGGAATCATTGGTTTTGTAATTGTTCTTTACAAAGAACTCCAGTCCTTTTTTACCTATACCCCACACGGTCAGGTTGCCTTTTTTATATTGCTCCGCGTATTTCTCAGCAATGGTCGCCTTGGTCATTTTGATCACATTGGCATTGAAAGCTCCGGCCAGACCACGGTCACTGGTAATCACGATCATCAGGACTTTCTCCACCGGGCGTTCGGTCGCCAGGGCCATCCCTGTACCGGCTTCACTGTTGCTCACAATGTTGCTGAGCATTTCCTGCAGCTTCTGGGCATAAGGACGCATCTGGATGATCGCATCCTGTGCACGGCGCAATTTGGCCGCACTTACCATCTTCATCGCTTTGGTGATCTGCTGCGTGCTTTGAACGGATTTGATCCGGTTACGTACCTCTTTTAACTGACCTGACATAGTTGATACTTAAATTGGCCGCAAAGGTAGGGCGCGGAAGGTAAAAATCCATGCTTCTTTTTAAAATTAAACCGCCCTGAAAACCATTCTGTTAATTACTTGTGCACCTCCTTTTCTGCCCAACCGGCAGTCTGGCTCCCGTTGAGGGTACAGAATGGCAAAAAATCAGTTAGTCTTTCAAGATAAATTCCCGGCGCAGGGAATAAGAAACTGAAAGCCGGCCCATCCTTCTTTCCCCCTTCTCCAGGGGAATTTCCCATTCACGGGACAACAGCAATTGTACAGGGCCATTAACCAGGGTTTCCAGGTCGGTTTGGCTGATGAGCAGCCGGCGGTCACGGATCGTATCCATCCGGTTAATCCCCTCACTGTAAAAAGCGGTATCTGTAGCGATAACCCGGACATAATCCTCTTTCTGCACGCCTCCTAACCTTAAAATCAGGTCCTGTCTGGAAACACTATCATCCGGCTCATCCTCGAGTAACATGGGGAAAAAATCGAAAGATTGTTCATGTATCGTCTGATCCCCTTGCTTTAACAACAGGGTATGTTTACCCTGGAAAGAGTCGATAGCCAGGTGTGTTTCATAAAATCCGCCCATACGTTTTGAACTATCCACTTCCAGTGGACTATTATCCAGCAAAACAGTAGTACCCGGCGGCAACATGAATGCGTCTCCCTCTTCTTCATCCCTGAATCTTACTAAAACAGTCAGTTTATCATTTCCCTCTTCCGCGGTGATCCGGTAATCCAGGTAAAGTTCCTCCGGATTGGAAATCGCCCCGGCTTTCCGGTCATTTCCACTACAGGAAAGGAGGAAAACAAGGGAAAAAATGGAGGAAAACCGGATAAAAAGTCGGAACATGGAAAAAAAGGGTTTTAAATAAGCAGGCAAGATAGTACAAGGTGTTAAAACCCCGGACATTGAAGCAGTATTTAACAGGATTAAAGGAGCAAGATTCAGGGTTGCAGGGAATATAAACTCCCAAGGAAGACCTATCTTTGGCACCCTGTCAAAATGGCTTCTTTTTTTTTGTAGCACCGTTTTTGACAACCCAAAACACTAACAATCAATAATATTTTAATAGTACAACCATGCTTGGTTTCATTCAGAAAATTTTTGGCGGCAGCAAGTCTGAAAAAGACGTAAAAAAGATTGAACCTTATGTTGCCAAAATCAACCAGTTTTTTTCTTCCTATCAATCGCTCAGTAATGACCAGCTGCGTGGTAAAACACAGGAGTTCAGAGGTCGTATCAAAGAACACCTGACCGCTATCGATGCTGAAATCGCTGAAAAAAATGCGGCCGCTGAAGCCCTTCCCTTCAATGATCTGCTGGGTAAGGATGCGGTATACCAGGAAGTGGATAAACTGAAAAAGGACCGGGACAAAAAGATTGAAGAGATACTCGAGCAGATTTTACCTGAAGCTTTTGCCGTAGTGAAGGAAACGGCCCGCCGTTTTAAAGAAAATACAGAACTCGTTTCCACGGCCACAGATATGGACCGTGACCTGAGTGTAAAAAAGGATTATGTAACCATTGATGGAGATAAATCCACTTTCAAAAATACCTGGACTGCCGCCGGTGGTCAGGTCACCTGGAACATGGTACACTATGATGTACAGCTGATCGGTGGTATTGTGCTGCACCAGGGCAAGATCGCGGAGATGGCAACTGGTGAAGGTAAAACCCTCGTATCCACCCTGCCCTCTTACCTCAATGCGCGTCCCGGCGAAGGGGTGCATATTGTTACAGTGAACGATTACCTGGCCCGTCGTGACCAGGAATGGAATGGAACTATTTTCGAATGGCTGGGCATTACTGTTGACTGTATCGACAAACACCAACCCAACAGCGAAGAAAGAAGAAAAGCCTATCTCGCCGATATTACGTATGGCACGAATAACGAATTTGGTTTTGACTACCTCCGTGACAACATGGTGCACACCCCCGAAGAAATGGTGCAGCGCAAACACCATTACGCCATGGTGGATGAGGTGGACTCTGTATTGATTGATGATGCCCGTACCCCCCTGATCATCTCCGGTCCGGTACCGAGAGGTGAAGATCAGCAGTTTCATATCCACAAGCCCCGTATTCAGCAACTGGTACAGGAGCAGGAGCGTATCGTTCGTAATGCGCTCAATGAGGCGAAAAAACGATTTGCTGAAGGGGACGATGATCCGAAAGGTGGCGGACTTCATTTGTTCCGTGCTTTCCGGGGTTTACCGAAATACAGCCCGGTGATCAAATTCCTGAGCGAACCAGGCGTAAAAGTGAAAATGCAGAAAGCGGAGAATTTTTACCTGCAGGATCAAATGCGCAACATGCATATAGTGGATGAAGAACTGTTGTTCCATATTGACGAAAAAAACAAATCCGTTGAACTCACCGACAGGGGACTGGCCATGATCACCCGCACCGGTGAAGATCCGGAGTTCTTTGTATTACCCGATATCGGGGTGAAACTGGCAGAAGTGGAGAAAAACGGAGTGAATGCCGAGGAAAAACTTCAACTGAAGGAATCCATTCTCAATGATTATGCACAGAAGGCCGACCGTATCCATACGGTTCAGCAATTACTGAAAGCCTATACGCTTTTCCAGATCGATGTGGAATATATCATTGACAACGGTGCGATAAAGATCGTAGATGAGCAAACCGGCCGTGTACTGGATGGCCGGCGTTATTCAGACGGTTTACACCAGGCGATTGAAGCCAAGGAAAATGTGAAGATTGAAGCCGCGACCCAGACCTATGCAACGATCACGCTGCAGAACTATTTCAGGATGTATCACAAACTCGGGGGGATGACCGGTACCGCCGAAACAGAAGCCGCGGAGTTGTGGAGCATTTACAAACTGGATGTGGTGAGTATTCCCACTAATATCAAAATGATCCGCGATGACAAGCAGGATCTCGTGTTTAAGACAAAACGTGAGAAATATAAATCCGTGATCGATGAGATCGAAGTCCTCCGCAATGCCGGGCGGCCCTGTCTCGTGGGTACCACGTCGGTCGAAGTCAGCGAACTGCTGAGCCGGATGCTGCAACAGAAAAAAATTCCCCACAATGTACTGAACGCAAAACAACACGCACGTGAAGCACAGGTGGTGGCTGAAGCGGGTTTACCCGGTGCAGTTACCATTGCCACCAACATGGCGGGTCGTGGTACGGATATCAAGCTCGGTACGGGGGTGAAAGAAGCTGGTGGATTGGCCATCATTGGTACGGAACGTCACGAAAGCCGGCGGGTTGACCGTCAGCTCCGCGGTCGTGCCGGTCGCCAGGGTGACCCCGGTTCTTCCCAGTTCTATGTATCCCTCGAAGATGACCTGATGCGGATGTTCGGCAGTGAGCGGATCGCTTCGCTGATGGACAAACTCGGCTATAAAGAAGGCGATGTGATTCAGCACAGCATGATCAGCAACAGCATCCAGCGGGCCCAGAAAAAAGT
>CAUJFR010000263.1 GCA_963169885.1 Bacteroidota bacterium | reverse complement strand
GGCACAAAACTACTATTTTTGGCGCTGAGGTATGACAAATAGCTGACAAACCAACGTAATAACAAAAATAACTTTGCACCCTCCGGTACAGCCCCGGATTCCAAAGAAACACATCAGTATGAAAAAAATTGCATTGCTACTTATCATTGCCGGGGGAATTATTGCCCTTCCGGCCTGTAAGAATTCTTCTAAATTAACCGCCGCCAATGCCGCCGCCGATACCCTCCGGTATCCCGATGAGACCCGGTTGAAAAATATTCGCCAGCTGACTTTTGGCGGAGATAATGCGGAAGCCTATTGGAGTTATGATGGTAAATACCTTGTTTTCCAGCGGACCAATCCCAAAGAGGGGATCAATTGTGACCAGATTTTTGTTGGTAAAGTGCCCACCAAAACGGGTGAACCGTTTACCTATAAACTGGTCAGCACAGGTACAGGGCGTACCACCTGTCCTTTCTTTACCAAAGACGGGAAACATATCATTTATGCCTCCACTCACCTGGGAAGCAAGGATTGTCCGCCCACACCTGACCGTGCCAAGTACGGCAACCGCTATATCTGGCCCTTATACGACAGTTATGATATTTTCATGGCCGACCTGGACGGTAAAATCGTAAAACAACTGACTCATTCCAAAGGGTATGATGCGGAAGCTACCTTGTCACCCGATGGCAAAAAAATGCTTTATACCAGCGATAAGGACGGGGATATTGATCTCTACATCATGGACCTGGAAACAGGAGCTGAGAAAAGAGTGACCAATATGCTGGGTTATGATGGCGGTGCCTGGTTTAGTCCTGATGGTACCAAACTGATCTGGCGTGCTTCCCGTCCAAAAACTGAAGCGGAGATCAAAGAGTACAAAGAATTGCTGGCTGAACATCTTGTGGCTCCCACCAATATGGAAGTCTGGGTATCCAATGCCGATGGCAGCAATGCGCACCAGGTTACTTCCTATGGACAGGCCAATTGGGCGCCTGCCTATATGCCTGACAGTAAGCGGATTATTTTTGCCAGTAATCACGAATACAAAAGAGGGTTTCCGTTTAATCTTTATACCATAAATGAAGATGGCAGTAACCTCACCAAGATCAGCCGGGACAAAGGTTTTGATGCCTTCCCGATGTTCTCTCCTAATGGTAAAAAGATCGTTTTTTGCAGCAACCGGAATAATGGTGGCACCAGGGATACGAATGTGTTTGTAGCGGATTGGGAGGAATAAGGAGTCTGTATAATCGGGGAAGCCTATATTTGTCTAAATTTTTTCACCATGGAAACAGGAATGTTGCATTTACATAGTTTACTCCGTTGGGTAATCTTACTCTTATTACTGCTTGGCCTGGTACAGGCTTTTGGCAAAAAGGAAAGTATTAAATCCACCAGTCTCTGGCTGATGATTGCGGCGCATACCATGCTGCTGATCGGCATCTACCAATGGGTAGCTGGCCGTTATGGTATCATGAATGGTTTGCCCGAATCAGTTCCTTCATTAATGAAGAATTCTTTCTACCGGTTTTATTGGGTCGAACATCCGCTCCTGATGGTAGTGGCAATCACCCTGATCACACTGGCAAGAGGCAAGGCAAAGAAATTAAATTATAAGAATACCGGCTGGTTATTACTGATCGCCCTCATTTTTATCCTCGTGGCTGTGCCCTGGCCCTTCAGGGAAGCCGGAGCGGGGAGAGCGTGGTTCCCGGGAATGTAGAGGAAGGTTGATAGGTTGACAGGTTAATAAGTTGACAGGGGGTGGACATTCTCTAAAAGAATCCCACCCCTTGTTTATTTAATTGATTTTGAGTCATCGATCCAATAAAATCTCTTCTATCTTTAAGCCTTATCAACTTTTCAACCTCTCAACCTTTCAACTCCTTCTCTTCTATCTTTAAGCCTTATCAACTTTTCAACCTATTAACCAGTCATCCTGCCTTTACCTCGGCCCCAACTCCACCACTTCACAATCCTTCATCTCCTTCCCATCAATCACAAACCGGATGAGGGTCCGGACTTTATGCCATCCATGTTTTCCGGCTGCTCCGGGGTTCATGTGCAGGCATTGGAGTTTTTCATCGTACATCACTTTGAGAATATGTGAATGGCCGCTGATGAAAAGCTGCGGGCGGTGAATGAGTAATTCCTTTTTTGTTTCCGGATTATATTTTGGCGGATAACCGCCGATATGCCGGATCATCACTTTTACTTCTTCGCAGGTAAAGACGAGCTGTTCGGGATAGACCGAGCGGATTGCATTGTCGTCGATATTGCCGTATACGCCGCGGATGCGGGCACTGGTCAGGCCACTTAGAGTGGCCAGACCAGTGCCCGCCCCCACCCCCCAATCCCCCGCATGCCAGATCTCATCGCAATGAGCGAAATGGGTTTCGATCGCGGGGTCGAAATAACCATGGGTGTCTGAAATCAGTCCGATCCTCGTCATTGCAGTAATTACCTGATTTTATAAAGGAGTCGCCAAATTACAGTATTTTCAGAGCACCATTTCACCTCAACCTCCAAAACATGCAAACCTCCAGGGTTTTCCTTCTTGCTTTACTTATTTTACTTACTGGCGAAGCTACTTCTGCAAATACGATCGATCGCCACTATTCGGATACTTCGGTCATTCACAAAAAAGGCGCCGGCGAAGAAGAAAAGCAAGCCATTGCCAATGCCATGAACCGCTACCTGGATGTGGTGGGTATTCAATTAGGGGAACTGAGCCTCAGTACGACAGATGACGGAGGTAAAGAAGCAAGTGGCCAGGTTTCCTTTTTTGGATTTGATCATATAGGCCTGAAAGCTTCCATGACAGCAGACCGGAAAATTAAATCGATCAGCACCAGCTTTCCGGATGCTGCTACCATTACCCCGGATAAATTGCTGAAGTTTTTTTCGGGACGCTCCCTCGGTTCTTTTTTGCCAAAGTCATTCCCCTTGCAAACAGGGATCTCCATAAAAGATTTATCAATAGAGTTTGATGATAAAGGGGACAGCCTGAGCAAAGTGATGCTGAATTTCGGTACCGGCAGTTATGCAGTAGAGGGATTCGATGGATTTGCCATTGATGGGATGAGTATTGGTTTTACTTTGGATAAACCCACATCCCCTCAACGGAAAGCATCGGCTACGGTATCCGGGGATGGGAAAGTAGGGGTGATACCCGTTAACCTGAGTGCGAATATGTCATCAGATCCCGATGACCTGCTTTTTTCCTTTACCGTTTCAGGGCTCAGTCTTCCTTCGTTATTGAATTCATTCCTGAGTGATAATAAGGCCAATCAGTTACTCCGTTATATTCCCGACGCGATAAAAACAAAAGAAATATCTACGTTAACTGCCAGTTTTAATCCCACCAATAAAAATTTCAGTGCACTGGCTCAAACCAGTTTTGGGGAAGCGGAATTACAGTTTAACGGGGCTACCGCGGAGGATAAGTCAACCATGCTTTTTGCCGTAGCGCCTCCTGCCGGATTTAAATTTTCACAGTTG
>CAUJFR010000262.1 GCA_963169885.1 Bacteroidota bacterium | reverse complement strand
GTTATGGCGGCGAAGATGATGTACGGGCCAGCATGAAGGGTGCGGTGCTGGACAGTTATGAAGAAAAACTCCGGGAACGTAAAAAGGAGGATAAGACACATAAACTGGAAACCATGAAAAAGGAGCTGGATGGTGATTATGAAAACCTCACGGCTTATACCGAGTTTACCCTGAATTCAGACGGACGCAACTGGCGCAAACAGGAACTCAATTATACCAATAAGTTCGAGTTGGGTGATATGGTGAAAATAGCCGGCGACAACCTGCTTGTGGCAGTACCCGGGCTGATTGGTGCACAGTTATGGATATCCCAGGATGACCGCAAGCGGGAAGTGGATGCTTACATGGAGTATCCGAAATCGATCCGGAATATCATCAATTTCACCATCCCCGCCGGATACAAAGTAGTGGGCATTCAGAACCTCAACATCAATATTGACAACGCCGTCGGCACTTTTGCCGTACAGGCAACCGTAGAAGGGTCTACCCTGAATATCCTGGTTAAAAAACATTACAAGCAAACCACGGTAAAAAAAGAGGATTGGCCCAAACTGCTGGAGATGCTGGATGCGGCCTATAATTTTTCGCAGAAGAAAGTATTATTAAAGAAGTTGTAAGAAGGGCCGAAAAACCGTCAGAAAGTCCGGCTTGCCGACTTTAATTATTCTTTAACCAAAACCCATTTGCAAACCCGCTGCCAACTCCATACTTTCATGGTGGAAATTAAAAAACCACACCCTTTTTATGAACCCCTGTCCTGTCGCCGATGAAGGCGACCCTGCCAAACGACTGACCAAAACCATATTATCCAATTCATTCCTGGCACTGCTCTTCGTTTTTGCTGCCTGCTCCGATAGGGCGGATCAAAAACCGGCACCCTCTCCTGGCATAGACAGCACAGTCCTGAAGGCCCGGGAGAAAAAACGAAATGATTCCCTTACTGCACTAAACCGGAAGAAGAAAAAAATCTACCTCACCTTTGATGACGGCCCCAACAAAGGCACCCGCAATGTGCTGGAAGTGATCAAAACCGAGCAGGTAGCCGCCAGTTTTTTTGTAGTAGGTCAGCACACATTGGATACCCGCCAGCAAAAAGAAACCTGGGAAATGCTGAAAGCGGATGCGGGTATTGAACTGTGTAATCACAGTTATAGTCATGCCCGTAACCGGTATACTTCATTTTACGAAAGTCCGGAAGGCGTAATCAATGATTTTAACCAGTCAAAAAAATTATTAGGATTCACCAATAACGTAGCCCGTATGCCCGGCCGTAATGCCTGGCGGATTGATAGTATTGACCACACGGATATTATGGAAAGCAAGGCGGCCATCGACTCCCTGCATGCTTCGGGTTATGCCATCATGGGCTGGGATATCGAATGGACCTTTAACCATAAAACCCTGGCACCGGATGCGGATACCGCGTTGTTATTACGCCGGATCTATAATATGCTGGAGGCGAATAAAACAAAAACACCCGGTCACCTCGTGCTGCTGGCACATGATCAGGCTTATCAGCAGGCGGAATATGTGGAAAATCTGCGGTATGTAATTAAGCAGCTAAAAAACAACCCGGAGTATGAGTTGCTGCTGACCAGTAAATATCCCGGGGTCAGATAAGTCAAAAGTAAAAAGTCAAAATTAAAAAAACGGAGCGTCTGAGTATTGTAATGACTTTCCGGTTTAATGATTTTGACTTTTAATTTTTACTTTTGACTTTAATGAGGTCACTCTCTGCCATCAAAAATATTCCCGATCCCGCCGAGCAAACTACCTTCCTCTTTTCGGTTATACGTACCATATTGCATGATCCGGCCGGCGAGGCGGCTGATGGGCAGAGATTGTATCCATACTTTACCGGGCCCCTGCATGCGGGCAAAGAATAAACCTTCCCCGCCAAACATAAAGTTCTTGATGCCCCTTACAAACTCGATATCGAAATCCACATCCGGGGTATAGGCTACCACGCATCCCGTATCAATTTTCAATACTTCACCGGGTTTCAGAATCCGCTCCACGATGAATCCACCCGCATGGAGAAAAGCAAATCCATCTCCTTCGAGTTTTTGCATTATAAAGCCTTCGCCACCAAATAAACCCGTCCCCAGCTTACGTTGAAAATGAATACCCACACTCACGCCTTTAGCCGCACATAAAAAAGCATCTTTCTGCGCAATGATGGTTCCGCCCAGTTCCTGCAGATCCAGTGTTATAATCTTGCCGGTATAAGGAGCAGCAAAACTCACTTTCTTTTTACCCTGTACCGCATTGGTAAAAGCCGTCATAAAAAGACTCTCCCCGGTGAGTATCCGTTTACCGGCACTCATCAGTTTTCCCAGAAAACCACCGGATTGCTGCGTCGACCCATCTCCAAAAATGGTTTGCATCTGAATGCCATCCTCCATCATCATCATCGCCCCGCTTTCCGCGATGGCGGTCTCCTGCGGGTCCAGTTCGATCTCTACAAATTGCAACTCTTCACCATATATTTTGTAATCGATATCATGATTTACCCTTGGTGTTTCAGCCATAGTTGTATTTTTTTTTACAAAGTTAAACAGGTCGGGGATATCCGGACCGGCTTTTCCGCGAACGGAGGAAAATTGCCGGTGAAAATGATAAATGGCATCGGGATAGGGTATTTATGGTGTAATTTGCCTGACCTAAATGCTTCACTGCACTTTCAAAAAAATTAATATGAAAAGAGTCCTGCTACTGACGCCCTTTTTCTTTTTGCTGGCCCTGCTGGCAAATGGTCAAACCAAACTGGTGGAGAAAATAACCAGACAGGGAAACCAGATCGTGATTCCCTATGAGAAATATGTTTTACCCAACGGACTGACCCTGGTTGTCCATGAGGATCACAGTGACCCTGTGGTACATGTCGATGTTACTTACCATGTTGGTTCCGCCCGGGAGGAAATCGGGAAATCCGGTTTTGCGCACTTTTTTGAGCACATGATGTTCCAGGGCAGTGATCACGTAGCCGACGAACAACATTTTAAAATTGTTTCTGATGCCGGAGGTACACTCAATGGAAGTACCAACCGCGACCGCACCAATTATTATGAAACCGTACCCAGCAACCAGTTGGAAAAAATGCTCTGGCTCGAAGCCGACCGGATGGGCTTTCTACTGGATGCGGTCACCCAAAAGAAATTTGAAGTACAGCGCTCTACGGTAAAAAATGAAAGAGGACAGAATTATGATAACCGTCCATATGGACTGGCCGGCGAAACCTCTTCCCGCAGCCTTTATCCCTATGGCCACCCCTACTCCTGGCTGACTATCGGTTATGTGGAAGATCTGAACCGGGTAGATGTGAATGATCTGAAAAACTTTTTCCTGCGCTGGTATGGCCCCAATAACGCCACGGTAACTATTGGCGGGGATGTAAAGCCTGCAGAAGTTGTAAAACTGGTAGAAAAATATTTCGGTTCCATTCCCCGCGGACCGGAAGTAAAACCGGTACAGGTTCCCCGGGCGGTGCTGAACAGCGACCGTTATGTATCTTATACCGACAACTATGCGAGATTGCCACTACTTTCTATTACTTTTCCTACCGTACCCAATTACCATAAGGACATGGGGGCCCTGGCTTGTCTGGCCCAGGTACTCGGACAAGGAAAGAATGCTGTCTTATACCAGCAACTGACTAAAAAACAACTGGCCGTTCAGGCCAGTGCATTCAGTTCGCTCTCAGAACTGGCCGGTGAATTAAGTTTCCAGGTGGTGCCTTCTCCAGGCAAGACCCTGGCGAAAATGGATACCTTATTCCGGGCAGCTTTGGATTCCTTTGAAGCCAGGGGTGTAACGGATGAAGATGTATCAAAATTTAAAGGGGGGATTGAAGCCCAGCAAATCAACGGACTGCAGAGTGTATCCGGCAAAGTATCCCAGCTGGCCGCCTTCCAGACTTTCGCAGGTAACCCCAATAAAATCGCCGACCTGATCCAGATGTACCAGTCCGTGACCAAGGAAGATGTGATGCGGGTGTATAATGAATATATCAAAGGGAAACATGCCGTGTTCCTGAGTGTATTGCCCAAAGGACAGGAGAACCTGATTGCTGCCGCCAATAATTATACGATCGATTCCAGCAAATACGATGCGCCGGACTATGGTTACAACGGTCTGAAATATGCGAAAGCAACAGACAACTTTGACCGCAGTAAAATACCCGGCACCGGCACCAACCCGGTAGTGAAAGTGCCTGCTTTCTGGAAAAAAGATTTGCCAAACGGTATTAAAATGATCGGAACGGAAAGCAATGAAATTCCAACCGTTACTTTAACGATTACAATACCCGGCGGACACCTCCTGCAGGCAAATGATACCGCCAAAGTGGGACTGGCCGGCATGTTTGGCAGTATGATGAATGAAGACACGAAGAATTTTACCGCTGAACAAATGGCGGTGGAACTGCAAAAACTGGGCAGCAATGTTTCCGTCAGTAGCAGTTTTGACGGCATCACTTTCAGTGTTCAGAGCCTGAAGAAAAATCTGGACAAAACACTCACACTGGTCCAGGAAAAAATGTTTAACCCGAAATTTACCGAAGCGGCCTTCTCCCGTATACAGAAACAACGGTTACAGGGTTTCAAACAAGCCAAGGCCGATCCGGCTTCCGTAGCTGACCAGGTATTCGCCAAAATCAATTATGGTCCCAACAGTATCCTGAGTATGAGTGAAGACGGTACCGAATATACCATCGGCAATCTGAAACTGCAGGATGTTGAAAACTACTATAACAACTATATGACTTCTCTCGGAGCCAAAGTAGTGGTGGTAGGTGACATCAAACAACAGGAGATCCTTCCCAAACTGGCTTTCCTGAATAAGTTGCCTAAGAAAAAAATCAACCTGCCAGATGTAAAAGGGCTGGCCTCCAATGTAGATAAGACCAAAGTTTTCCTGGTGGATATTCCCAAAGCTGCCCAATCGCAGTTCCGTGTAGGCTATGCCACCGGACTCCGCTACGACGCTACCGGTGATTTTTACAAATCACGCCTGATGAATTATGGCCTTGGTGGCGATTTCAACTCGCGTCTCAATCTGAATCTCCGGGAAGACAAGGGCTGGACCTATGGAGCCCGCAGTTCTTTCAACGCAGATGAATATTCCGGCGATTTTGAATTCAGTTCCGGCATCCGGGCCGATGCCACGGACAGTGCCCTGGTGGAAGTAATGAAGGAACTGAAAAACTACCGGGAAAACGGAATCACCGAACCCGAACTGACTTTCATGAAAAATTCATTGGGACAACGCGATGCCCTGCTCTATGAAACCGGGTTCCAGAAAGCCGGCTTTATCGGTCGCATCCTGGATTATAACTTACCCGCCAATTATATTGACCAGCAGAACAAAATTCTCGCTAACCTGACCAAAAAACAGGTAGATGAAGTAGCAAAAAAATACCTGAACCCCGAAAAAATGAATATCCTGCTTGTGGGTGATAAAGCCAAAATCATGGAAGGCATCAAAAAACTGGGCTATGAAATTGTGGAACTGGATGCAGATGGAAAACCCATCGAAAAGAAGGGATTTTGAGAATGAGTAATCAGTAATGAGTAGCTGGCTGAGCAGAACTACTTTACTGAATAGATTGAAAAACGAAAACAAAGAGCAAAAAAATGAGCCCTCCGATAATCGGAGGGCTCATTTTTTATCAGACTGTTCGATCAGCTACTCATTATTCATTACTGATTACTCATTGCTCATTGCTTCGCCGGCGACGGCTTCATTTTCCCCAACCACACTTTTTTTCCTTGCAGCGCCCGTCCGAGATACATGATCCCGACAAAGATGAAGAAGAAGGGTCCGGCAAATCCGAGTAAGGCGATATATTTTGTTCCGTAGAATTTACCCATCGGGCGTTTCAGCCTTTCCGCCATCAGGTACATACTGGGCACCATGATCAGGGTCAGGAAGAAGGAGAAGATCAGTCCGAAGATGATCGTCCAGGCCAGCGGTCCCCAGAACACCACGCTATCCCCACCAAAGAACAGGTTCGGCTGCAGGTGCTGGAATAATCCGGCAAAGTCGAGGTTCATACCCACCGCCAGCGGAAACAGACCCAATATAGTAGCTACGGCGGTCAGCAATACCGGAATGATCCGGATCTTACCTGCTTGTATCGCTGCCTCACGGGTTCGCATACCGCGTGAACGGAGCTCATCTGTAAATTCAATTAAAAGGATACCGTTCTTGATTACGATACCGGCCAGTCCGATAATACCCACTCCCATCATGATCGTGGCGATCGTCATGCCGGTTAACGCATAACCCAGCAATACACCGATGATGGAAAAGAAGATTTCGGTCAGTACGATAAAAGGTTTACTCATACTGTTGAACTGCAGTACCAGGATAAAGAAGATCAGTACCAGCGATATGATCATGGCCTTTCCAAGAAAGGAAGAGGTTTCCTGTTCCTGCTCACTCTGTCCGCTCAACTTGATCGTTACATCCGCGGGTATGGCATTCTGTTCTTTAAACTCCTTGATCTTTGTCTGCAGTTGTGCATTAATCGGTGCCACCATGGTCAGGTCCAGCACATTACTCTGCAACTGGATCGTCCGTTTTACGTTCTTACGTTTCACCCCACCAGCCGTATTGGTATACTCTACGGTAGCCACCGAACTCAGCGGAAGAGATTTCACCTGCATGGTATTCATATCCATAAAGGTGATCCGCATATTCATCAGACCGGTTACATCGTTGCGTAAATCTTCACGGTGCCGTAACTGGATTTTGTATTCATCTTCACCGTCCTTAATCTTACTCACTTCCTTTCCGAATACGGCGGTACGTAGTTCCATACCGATCTGGGCCGTACTCACCCCTTCCATCATGGCCCGTTTGCGGTCCACTTTCACCGTGATCTCCGGATTGAACAGGTCCACATCTGGCTGGAGATTCTCAATACCTTCCACCCGGTTTTTATCGAGATACTGATAAAGAGCAGTAGCCACTTTTGTAACATTATCCAGGTAGTCGCCGGATACTTCAATATTCACGGGAGGATCAGTGGGTGGTCCGTTATCTTCCTGTCTGACCTCCACACTGGTACCCGGTATACCTTGCACCACATTACGGATCTGGTCCATCAGGGGGCCTGTTTCTTTCCCATGTCTTTTTTCAAACTCCACAAAGGATACCTGAATACGTCCCAGGTTGGATTGCACACTCCGGTTATTATCCCGTGGATTATTCGCATTCACCGCCACATTGGTGATGAGGCTTTCCACGATACTGCCCGGTGCACCTGGTTTTTCTTTATCCAGTACTTTCTCCACCCGGTGTTCGAGTATATGCAGCACACTGTCCGTTACCCGGGCATCCGTACCCACCGGCATTTTCAGGTATACATACACGAAATTGGGATCACCACTCGGGAAGAAGGTGGATTTGGTACGGCCGGTGGCCACACTGACTACAATCATAATGACGGCCAGTATGAACAAACCGAACAGGGAATAAAAAGCCCGTACCGGTCTCTTGCCTTTCAGTATCCAGCGCAGCAATTTCTCATAGCGATTCATCAGTCCTGGCAGGAAACGATCCTGGAAACGATGGATCACGCCATTCAGCACATAGGAATTAAACACCATCAGGATGGCCATCAGCAACAGGAAGTTAGCTGTTCCGTGGAATGACAGAAGGTGCAACAGGATACCACCGATGATGGACGTCCAGAACCACTTGTTCCGGAATACACTATTCTTTGGTTTTTCAAATTCTTTTCCTTCCGGCTTCATAAAGCTCACCGCAAAAATGGGGTTGAAGATAAAAGCCACGATCAGGGAAGCCGCCAGTGTCAGGATCAGTACAATCGGCAGATAGATCATAAACTTACCAATCAGTCCCTTCCATAACAGCAGCGGGAAGAATGG
>CAUJFR010000261.1 GCA_963169885.1 Bacteroidota bacterium | reverse complement strand
TGAACGGTATGAAATAGGTAGTGAACTCCACGATAACGTATGCCAGATACTGGCCTCTTCCCAGATGTATATGAGTATGCTGGAACCTGAATTGCAGCAGGAAACGGTCAGTCTGCTCGAGCAGGCTAAAGGGAATACGGGGCTGGCGATCCGGGAAATCCGAAACCTTTCTCATCGGCTGGCACCCGCTTTTTTTGATGAATCCAGCCTGGAAGAATCAATGGAACGGCTGATTAATGATTTCTCTATCGGGGACGAAATGCAGATTGATTGTGTAGTCAGCGAACAGGTACTTGCCCTGGATCTGGGCCATGATCTGCAGTTAAATCTTTACCGGATCTTACAGGAACAACTCCGGAATATTCAGAAATACGCCCAGGCTTCCAAAGTGGATATATGTGTGGATCTGGAGAACGGGAAACTGAATTTGCAGATCACAGACAATGGGATAGGGTTTGACTTATCCCGTGTTAAAAAAGGAATTGGAATCGCTAATATGAAAAGAAGGGCTGAATTATTTGGCGGTAAGACCGTTATTTTTTCTGAACCGGGAAAGGGGTGCCAGGTACTGGTTACCATTCCTCTGAATAAGCAATCTTCTTAAGCACTGTCGATTGCCCGTCCCGGTCTTACCGGGTATAGCTATTGCCAATCCGTGTCATGATCATTTTGGCTGCTGATGCCGGTTAGACTATAATCCGGGAATATTGATTAGGTTGCCAGGTGTGGATGACTGCAAGGCATGATAAGTCCGGAAACAGAATAGCAGCAAGCAATTATTACAAAAGGATCGTAAGAACAAAATGGCCACCAGGAATACAACACGAAATGCTGGGTTAACCAGGAAAAAGAAACCTGCCGGTCTGCCTTCCGTTCTGTTATCGATCGGATCCGAACATAAAAGTTTTCCTTTCCTGAAACAACTCCTGACTCCGCTCCTTGAAAACAGTGATGCTGCTTTGTTGATCACGAACCCGCTGCCGGAAGCGGTTACTCTTCGCTTAACTGAATGGCTTAAACTTTTTAAATTCAACGTACGGACTGCTAAAGACAAAACAAAGACCAGTGCCCGTACACTTTATTTAACGCCCCGTGGCGTTCGTTCTTTTATTTTGGATGATGTGATCCGGTTGGAAGAACTGAATACACCAAAGGAGGCGAAACAAAAGCAGGACCGGCTGGATGCTGTTCTGTATGACCTGAATGAGCGCATCAAAGAGCAAGCCTGTCTTTATGGGATTACCAAACTGGCTGCCACCGCACCGGGACTGGATGAATTATTACATGGCGCGGTCAAACTGATCCCGAAGGGTTGGCAATATCCGTCACATACCTGTTGTTCCATAATTTATAACAAAGCGGAATTCAGATCGGCCGGTTTCAGGAAAACCCGCTGGAATCAGTTGATTGAACGGGATGTACAAGCCGGGGGAAAGCTCGTTATTACGGTTTATTACAAAAAGAAGATGCCGGATGCGGATGAAGGCCCCTTTCTGAAGTACGAGCGGTCCCTGCTGAATAGCATTGCTGATAGCCTGATCCTTTATATCAGTCAGCTGCTTGTTAAGAGTCGTTCCCGGCAAAGCGAATCCATGTTGAAGGAAGCGCAGGAACTGGCCTTGCTGGGTAACTGGAGTTATGACCTGCTTCAGAAAAAGAGCTATTGGTCCGATTCAGTATATGATATTTTCGGGGTATCCCGTCAACAGATCCGGCAGTCTTTTGGGGCTTTCTTCAATCAGGTTTCAAAAGAAGACCGGAAAAGAGTGGAGACAACTATGCGAAAAGCCCGCAGGGAAGGGGGCGACTTTAGCCTGGACTATTGTATTCTTACTCCGGCCGGAGAGAAAAAGTATATTGAAGAGTTTGGTTACAGTGAAAAGGATAAGAAAGGCCGGGTGATTCGTCTTTTCGGGACGGTACAGGATATTTCTCAACGAATGAAGGCAGAGCAGAAATTATCCGATTCAGAATACAAGTACCGCAGTCTCTTTGAAGCAAGTCCGGTACCCAGTTACATTTTTGATCTACATACACACCGGATACTGGATGTGAACAAACGGATGACAGAGCAATATGGGTATACCCGGGATGAATTACTTTCAATGACTATTCTGGATATTCGTCCAAAGGAACAAATACCCCGGTTACATGAGCAGCTTGAAAAAGCAAACCGGGTGAAAGGGGTTATTCATTTTGGAGTAATGACCCATCAGAATAAAGACGGGAGCCTGAAGCAGGTGGACATTTCCGGAGAACAGATCCGTATCGGGGACAGCGACTGTATGCTGGTTCTGGCACATGATATCTCAGAAAAAATGATGCAACAGGAGATGGATCACCTGGAACGGAATATTATAGAGAAATCGCTTAAAAGTAAAACGGCTATCGATATTATTTTAAAGGATTATCTGACCGGACTCGAAGAACTTATAACCGGATTAAGTGCCTCGATCCTACGTGTAAGTGAAGGAAAGGTGTATAACTGGGCATCCCCTTCGTTGCCTTTATTTTATGCAGAGGCATTGAATGGATTGGCGATTGGTCCGGAAGAAGGATCCTGTGGTACAGCAGCGTATACCGGAAAACAGATAATTGTATCTGATATCAGGAAAAGTAATTTATGGAAGAAATACAAAAAACTGGCCCTGTCAGCCGGATTAAGGGCGTCGTGGTCGACTCCTGTTTTTAATCCGGAAGGAAAGGTTGTAGCCACTTTTGCAAATTATTATAAGGAGATAAGAATGCCTTCTCCGTTTGAGCTTGAAATTTTTAACCGGGCTGCAGTGCTTATATCTATTCTGATTGAATCATATGAACAGGATCAACGACTTCAGCGCAGTCATGAGCGTTTTGGCTTTGTTACAAAAGCTACTTCGGAAGCAATCTGGGACTGGAATTTAGTTACTGATAAAGTCTTTTGCGGAGATGGATTTAACACCATTCTCGGCGTAATACTGAAAGAGCAGGAATGGCGCCTGAGTGTTTGGCTCGAATACATACACCCGGATGACCGTATGTTGATTACGCAAAAAGTGGAATCCGTATTGCAAGGGAAGGAGAATCGCTGGGAGCTTGAATACCGTATTATCCGGAAAAAGGGGCAGCTGGTCTATGTGTCTGACCGTGCTTATATTATACGGAATAATCAGGGCCGGCCCATACGTATTATCGGAGCGATCCGGGATATTACAGTAAAAAGGGCGGAAGAACAACAGTTGCGCCTGCTCGAAAGTGTGGTGACGAATACCAGCGATGCAGTGGTGATTACCCGGGCAGATTTGAATACGGATCAGGGACCTGAAATCATTTATGTAAATGATGCATTTTCCCGAATGACCGGTTATTCACCGGCAGAAGTGATAGGAAAAACGCCGGCTCTGTTACAAGGTCCTAAGTCGGATTGGGCGGAAATGAACCGGCTATCACTTGCATTAAAAAGAGGAGAACCCTGTTCGGTCAATATTATTAATTATACTAAATCAGGAAAGGAATACCGGGTGGAAATGATGGTAAAACCCGTGTTTGATGCAAATCACCGGATTACACATTTTTTTGCGATTCAACGGGACATTACCACACAATTCAAACTGCAACAACAACGACGCTTCATGGAAATGGTAAGTAGCACCTTCAAAAAGATTGAAGGCCTGGTTATCTCCCTTGATAGTGTATTGAAGAAACTGGTGGAGTTTGGCGATTTTACAGCGGCCGAAACATGGCTGTTGACAGCCGACAAACAACACCTTAGCCTGGTAGCCAGTTTTGCATCTACTAAAGCGTCAAAGGATTACTACGCAGAGAACAAAGCATTGAATACGCTCACTCCTGATGGTGGATTACTGAAAGAGGTCTGGGCACGCCGTGAATTGGTGATCGTGGATGACTTTGACAAACATGCGAGTCTGCGTCGCCGGGCAGGGGTTCAGAAAGCAGGGTTTAAATCAGCGTTAGCCATTCCATTGATGAACCGTGGAGAACTGATCGGGGTGCTGGCTGTACTGACTGATAAGCCGTCGGCTCATTTGTCGGAGTTTGAACAATTGTTCAGGGGACTCGAAGCAGATCTGGGGTCTGAGATCAAACGTAAACAACTCGAAAATGAACTGAGTTTAATTTTTAATACGGCGCCTGATATTATTGCCGTTGTCGGATTTGATGGTTATTTCAAACGAATCAATCCTGCTGCTTATGATATACTGGGTTATTCGATAGAAGAATTATTGAGTCGTCCATATAATGAATTTATTCACCAGGATTATATATCTGCCACCAATTCAATCACGGCAACTTTCCCTTCAATCTCCGGTTCGAATTATTTTGAGAATTGCTATATCACCAAATCCGGGAAGTCGGTTTGGTTGGGCTGGACCTATCAGCAAATACCAGGGGAGGATCTGGTATATACCGTGGCAAAGGATATCACCAGGCAGAAAGAATTGCAGCGATTACTGCATGATGCCACCAGTCTGGCCCGTATTGGCGCCTGGGAAATGGAACTTCCTGCCATGCAGATCATCTGGTCAGATGTAACGCGTGAGATTCATGAAGTGGAACCCGGTTACCAGCCGGTGCTGCAGGAAATTTATCAGTTCTATCAGGATTCAGATAAGACCCGGCTCGAAGAAAGCGTGTTAAAAGCGATCGGGGAGGGCATTCCCTATGACCTCGAACTCCTGCATGTTACAGCCAAAGGAAATCAACGTTGGGTACGTGTTATCGGTACACCTGAAATGGCCAATGGCAAATGTTTAAGGATCTATGGCAGCTTCCAGGATATTCATGCCCGGAAACTGGCCGAAATTGAATTACAGCAACGGACCCGTTATTTATCCGCTATTGCAACAGTTGCGCAGATCTACCTGAGTAATGAAAACTGTTTTGTTGGAAATAAAAAAACATTTGAGATGGATACGTCTAACATCATGTCCTATCAAATATTATA
>CAUJFR010000260.1 GCA_963169885.1 Bacteroidota bacterium | reverse complement strand
CATCAGGAAGTCGGCGGCCATAATATTATCTGCATCCAGGATCACTGCAATATCATAGCTGGAAGTGAGGGCGGCCATTCCTTTATGTAATGCTTTGGATTTGGTGCTTTTGTCAAAGCTGACTTCAATCAGTCTGACCGGCAGCTTTCTCAGCTCAGCCAGTGTATCGGCTTGAAACGAATCCGCTATCACCACAACATCGAAATGACCCATCGGGTACTTCTGTTGTAAAGCTGATTTAGCTACCTCCACAATAACTTCATCCTCCTTATATCCCGGTATCAGGACCGCTATTTTCCGGTACTGGTCAGCTTTTACGAAAGCTTTTTCCTTATAGAACAGACCTGCTATGGAAAAGATGAAAATATACAGTGTTGCTAACCCAAGCAGGGAGAGCAGAATGACCTGTATGATATTATATACTAACATGTTGTTTAAATTAAATGTGGCCGGTTCCCGGTCTTCTGTTTATTCATTACTCAGGGCTACTTGCTTAGGCGAGCTGTATTTTTTCAGATTCCTGAGTTTTGCCCTTGCTTTCAGTCCATACTTGCGCAGGAAAGGCAGGTATTTACCGCTTTTCAGATTATACATAACCGACTCTGCTTCAAAAATCATTTCAAAGGTTTCCGTACAGAATACCGGCTTTTTGGTGAGGCGGTTGATCTCCCTTGCCTGACCCAGTTCGCTTTCGACAAACAGGATATAGGGTTTTGAATTATACGCATTGGCTTTATGCGTGCCATGATTGTTGGCCTGCTGCCTGGCTTTCATATCCGGCAGATCCAGCATAATCAGCTCGTTGTATTTGATATTGTACTTCTGCAGCCAGGTCTCCGTTTCTTTCCGGTATTTTTCAAGACGGGAAGTAACGATTGATCCGATTTTGCTGCCGGGTATGTACAGCGGTGGGGCATTCAGGATGAAATCGATATACTTTTCCCCATCATCATTCTGATCGGGGCGGGGATCTTCGCACAATACCCCGTCAATATCAAAGCAGGCTTTTTCCAGTGAAGTGTGATTCATGATATTCCACTGGAAATACCGGGGCAGGGCTACATTTTCAAAATAATAATCCACTGATTTCTCCCGGCCCGGGCTCATATAAATTACACAGTATTTGATATTGTAACGGCTGCTGTGATCTTTCAGCAGATCCTTTACTTCAGCCAACGCCCTGCCGGATGCTACACTGTCATCAACTACGAGAATGTTCTTACGCCCGCTGCTCTCATCAAAAAACTGGGCCCTGGCACCCGCTTTATATATATATCCATTGATAAAGGAGTGGAGGTCAGTATAAGGTTTATTCAGGTAAAGGGCCAACAGGTTGGCAGGCATCATGCCACTGCGGGGTACGCCTACGATCAGATCGATGTCCCGGGGGATAATGCTCAGTCTTTTCAGAATGATTTTGTTGAGGTCGGAAATGTTTCTGTAATTCATATTGATTAGTTTAAGGATTGTTGAATCTGATGATAAATATTCTGGACATTGTTTTCCCAGGAATGGGAACGGGCGAAGGCAATACGCTGCTGACGTAACTGCTCATTGTCTTCGGTCAATGCTTTATCAACCGCCACCATATACTGACCTGCATTTTTGCACAGGTATACATGTTCTTTGAAAAGCTGCATGGTGTTCGTTGTTGTAGCCACTACCGGTTTACCCATTGCGAGGTATTCATCTACTTTACGGGGATAGTTGCCGATCGTGATCTCGTTGATCAGTTGCGGGTTCAGGCATACCTGGAAAGCGGCCATAAATTCGGGCACCCTGTCTTTAGGGATACTACCGGTAAAGTGTACATTCTTCAGGCTATGCAGGGCATGCGCGGCGAATACTTTGTCTTCACGTCCGGTCATCACAAATGAATATTGCGGACGGGCTTTCGCCAGTTCATAGATCAGGTCGGGATCCAGCCGCAGACTATTGATATCACCAATGTATCCAATGATGGGTCCGGGGACAGAGGCCAGTTCAGGAGGAAGCGGAAACTTAATATCGGGATCATAAGCCGAGAGATCCACTCCCTGACCTACATCAAAACTCTTCTGGTTGAATTGTCTGGAGAAATCGGCCAGCTCAGGAGAATTGCAAACTACCAGGTCGCTTTTACCGATGAGGGCAGGCTCCAGCCGGGCCACATGTTTTTTCCAATAGGCAAAGGGCTGCAGGTTATCCCGGCGGTAATAAACAGACAGTCTGGGCTTTAATATCTCTTTGGCATAAAAACTACGGTAGATGTCATTGTCAATAAAATGTACCGGGTTTTCGAAGCCCAGGTCTGCCGCCACTTTTTTGACATAGTTGAATATCCGCCGGTTGTTTCTCCGGTTGAACAGATCAAAGACCGGCCCATCGGGAAAGCCATTCACTGACCAGACTGAAAACGGGAAGTCGAGTACCCAAAGGTTTTCACTGATCTTCCGGATCGGGTTTTTAATTTTCCGGACCACTTCGAGGCGATGTATATTCTCTGCAGTTTTTTTGTTACGGTACATGGTCATCATGTCCAGGGGACTGTTAACATAGAGCACCCGGTTATTTTTTGCTATCTCTTTGGCGATATCGATAGCATTGGAGCCGATTGGGATATCCCAGGTCTGCAGTCCGGTTATAATAAAATCCTTGCTTTTCAATTTTTCTGTTTTTGATGTTATCATATCATAGGGGCTTTAATGTTCAGTATTGTTTTTTTATCGGTACAGGTAGTGGTTCATTGTTATTCTTATCAAGGGCTTTTGCATTCAGTATGATTGCCATGGAAGTATAGATCAGCATACCGGTCGGCATGGCACCTAATACGGCATTTCCATACGAAGCGACCATTACACCGGCCAGTCCTGCAATCAGGGCGCTTATTTTCAGTTTCAGTTTCGGATCCTTCAGCCGGAACATCACCATCCAGGTGCCCCGGATCAGCGTATAGAAGAGTATAAACAGGTGCATTAGTAAGCCGATGATGCCCATCTCCACCCATACCAGTACATACCAGCTATCGGTAGCAATCTGTGAGAGAAAAGCGTTAGGCAGGTATTTTTGTGCTTTAACCCCGCCATGGCCGATACCACCGCCAAAGGGACGGGAAGCCAGGTAGCGTTTGAGTAAACGTTGGTTATCCAGTCTTACCTGAAGGGAAGCATCATTGGGATCGAAAGCAGTTCTCATCCGGCGGATCTGGTCATTGCCTTGTCCGATCATGGTGAATTTAAAGAAGATAAACACCACGGCGAGGATGGCCACTCCAATACTCAGTACGCGGATATTTTTGCGGAGAATAAAGAAAAGCATGAAACCAGCCAGCGGTACACTGATCGCACCACGGGTGCCGGAAATGATCATTCCATAGAAGGCCAGTAATGATACTACAAGGAAGAACCATTTCTTTTTCCGGTCGGTTTGTGCCAGGGAGAAAATAAAGGACACCACGGCAGAATAAGCCTGGTTGCCGCCAAACTGACCGGCATCACTCATAAACGAGAACACCCTGAGTTTTCCGAATAGCACATGTGTTTTTGCATTACCATCATCCAGCCATCCCTGTTCGGCTGCATCCAGCCCGATCTGTAACTGCATAATTCCTTTCAGCGAGGCCACTATGGAAAGGGCTCCCCATACATAAAGAAGCATATCCAGTTTCCGGTTGGTATTGATCAGGAGCAGTGTCAGTGGCACCATCAGGAACATATACAGCGCTACTCCACGTCCGGAGAACCAGGCAGCCACACTTTGAGATTCCGGATTCACCAGTTGAAACAGCGAATAACCGAACCAGATCAGTGACAGGTATGTGATATCCTTATTGACTGGTGACCAGTCTACTTTTTCGTTGAACTTATTAATGAATAATGCGATAAACGTCAGAATCAGTACAGCATCAAGTCCCAGACCGACCGGCACATCTTTTACATATCGTCCGGCCCCGATCAGTACAAAGCTTAAGGCGATGGCTGTATATAAGCCGATGACCGGCCAGGTAAACAGGAAATAACCATAGACCAGGAAAAGGGGCAGGCCGACGCTGAGGGCAAAACTGCTCATACCCATTTTAGCCGAAAGGAATGCAAGGACTGAAATGATCAGTAACACCAGCAACACCGCACGCGGACTCGACAGTCGGGAAGAGCCGGTGTTGTATTCAAAAGGGTTTATATGCTGACCAGTTGTCATCAGGTTAATTAATTATCTGCTGACAGGTACCATTAAACGGTTACCTGAAACTTTATTTAGAATGGATTTATAAAATTGTACACCTGCGGAAAAAATATCCCGGTAGCGCAGGTGCAGTTCTTTATTCAGGAAATACATGCCCAGCCAGATGCCCATGATGGTAAAAAGAATAGAGGAAATAGCCACCAGCAACAGGGAGTTGAACACGAATATGGCAATCAGGTCACCGGCAATATTGACCAGTACCATAATCAGAACTTTAAGCGCATTTACACCCGGTTTATTGATACTGTCAAGCCCGATACCCGTCATGCGGTCCAGCGGTAAGAGTAAGCCATACAATGAGAAGATGCGGACAATAGTGATAGCCTGATTGGCATCGGGATTGTTTAGCAGGAATGATTTACCGGCCAGGAGCAGTACAAAAAATTCGGCAAAAACAAATGTAACGAGGCTGACACCGACAAACAAGTAGGTGATGGCACCGGTATAGGTATAAAATAATTTCTTCA
>CAUJFR010000259.1 GCA_963169885.1 Bacteroidota bacterium | reverse complement strand
GGCCGGGTAACAAAGTATTCCGCCAAGGGAATGATGGCGAAACTTTATCTCTATCGTAAGGATTATGATAGTGCTAAAACAAAGGCCCTGGAAGTGATCAATTCCGGTAAATACAATCTCTTTGCAGATTATGCGGCCATGTTTAATTCCAGCAGTAATAACAACAATATAGAGTCCCTGTTCTCTATTCAGCACCAGCTGACCGGTAATCCCTGGGGTTCTGGTAACCAGAAAAACCCCGACCGTGGTCCCGGTAACCTTCAGACTTCAGAAGCCAGTATGTGGGAGCTTTATTCCCCGAGTCCGGATATTATCAATGCCTTTGAATCCGGGGATACCCGCCGTAAAGGTTCAATGATGGAGCATGGCTGGAGTAACCCGAGCTGGAAACCGAAAAACTCAAATGCGGCTTATAATGCCTTTATGGCCAATGGATATAAATATGATACCCTTCAGGCTGTTGGAGACGGTGGTCAGAAAAATGCCGTTCGTGCCAATATTGCCAAGTATGTCGTAGGCCCTGGTTCAGCCTTTGGTGGTGAAGCCGTACTCGGTATGAATACCGGTATCAATACTATGATGCTGCGCTATGCCGATATCCTGCTCATTTATGCAGAAGCCGTTCTGGGGGCAAATGCAAGTACCACAGACGCGAGTGCCCTGACGGCTTTCAATAAAGTCAGGTCAAGAGCAGGACTTCTGTTGAAGACATCTCTTACTTTGGATGATATCATGAAAGAACGTCGAGTGGAGTTTGCGTTTGAAGGAGATTACTGGTTTGATATACAACGCCAGGGTTTTGCTAAAGCCAAGCAGATCATTGAAGCGCAGGACAGGGGTACTTTTGGAAATCCCCTGCATGTGACATTTACACAAAACTATATGCACCTGCCCATTCCTGCTGGTGAAGTATTACAGGATCCGGCACTCGCCCAACCACCCGTGGCTTATTATTAATCGACAATTATTTAGTTAATTTTAAAGAAGCTTTATATGAAACAATTAATCAGAAAACATATCGGTGCCTGCCTCCTGGTGCTGGCTATAGGGACCCTGTTTATCACAGGTTGCCAGAAGGACAGTGATGGAAGTCCGGAAGTCAGTACCGGTGGAATGAGTTCAGGTGAACTGAACCCGGGTTCAGCCGCAGGTGGTGAAGTGATTACTCTGAAAGGAAGCGGCATCGGACAGGTTCGTTCTATTGTTTTTGATAAGAACAATGTACCGGCACCTTTCATGTCTACCCTGAATACCGAAACCGACCTGGTCTTCCGCGTACCGGATACCGCGTTTGGCGGACCACAGAATGTCATATTCACCAATGCAGATGGTAAGACACTGACTGTTCCGTTCAGTGTGATTGCCCTGCCCAATGTAACCGCTGCGTTTCCGACCGATTTCGAAGCAGGGACACAGGTGACCATCACCGGCAATAATCTCGATGATGTAACCACTGTAGTGCTGGAAGGAACAACCGATGCCTGCACTATCGTATCAAAAACCCGGAAGCAGATGGTAGTCACTATGCCTGCCAGTACGGCGAACCGGGCGAAACTGAAACTCACGAATGCTTCCGGTATCCGCATTACCGATATGGAATTTGTGAATGTGAGCCAGGCTTTAACTGTATTCACCGAACAGCTCAATAATGGTATTGAAAACTGTGGCTGGGGCGGCGATTATAATGCTTCAACGGATGATAAGATCACCGGAACCAAATGCCTGAAAGCCGCCTATGATCCGGCCGGTACCTGGGGTGGTATGCAACTGGGTAATGGGGGTTCCATCAATATTGCCGGCTATCGTTATTTCTCCTTCTGGGCAAAGGGGGCCGATGTAGATAAAAATGTTCAATTCCTGATTAACTGGGGCAATCAGAAAGTAATCACTATCCCGGCTAATAAATGGACTTATTTCAGGTATGACCTGACCACCGCTTATCCAGGACTGAGCAACGATGTGAATAATGTTACTTTCCAGATCCAGGATGCCGGAAAGACCCTGTTGTTTGATAATATAATGTTCTTTAAATAAATCATTGAACCCGGGCCGGCAATCCCCGGATTCTTTTTGAGAATAAGCAGTCATCGTTTAAGCCGTTTCTGGTTCGGGTAACTGTGACCAGAAACGGTTTTTTTTACAGCAGATGAACACAACATTTCAAATGAGGCTTTTAATAGTAACCGTAGCGCTGACCGCCTTTTTCCAGGCATTGGCAGGAGAACCTTTTGTTACCGTAAAGAACGGGCGGTTTATGCTCGGCCAACAAACGTACCGGTATATCGGCGTAAATTATTGGTACGGAGGGCTGGAAGCCCGTTCAACAAAAGGGAAACAACGTATTAAAGAAGAAGTTGCCTTTCTGGCCGCCAGAGGCGTCCGGAATGTACGCGTACTGGCCGGGGCCGAAGGGGCCGGCCCGATCAATGGGGTGCCAAGGGTGGAGCCAGCCCTGCAAACAGCTCCGGGGGTTTTCAATGTACAATTACTGGAAGGACTTGATTTTTTACTGGCCGAACTGGCTAAGAAAAAAATGAAAGCAATCATTTATTTCAGCAATAACTGGGAGTGGAGTGGAGGATTCCTGCAATACCTCAATTGGAATGGGAAAATAGCAGACAGTGTACTGAAAAGAAAACTCAGCTGGGATGAAATGCGGGACTTAGCCAGTGGTTTCTATAATTGTGAAGAATGTATCAGTCAGTATAATACACAGTTAAAACTGATCGTTGAACGTACGAACAGTTTTACCCGGAAAAAATACCGGGATGATCCGGCGATCATGGCCTGGGAAATTGCCAATGAACCACGCCCGATGCGGCCGGTGGCGATAGAGGCCTATAAAAAATTTATTCACGAAACCGCGGAACTGATCCGTTCGCTTGACCCGAATCACCTGGTGACCACCGGTGCGGAGGGTGATATTGGTACGGAGAGTATGGACGTTTTTCGTTCCACACATGAAGACAAGAACATTGATTATCTCACGATACATATCTGGCCAAAGAACTGGGGTTGGTTCAGTGATACCGCGATTGGCCGGAGTTTTGACCAGGTACTGGAGAAAACGGGTGCCTATATCAAACGACATACAGAAGTGGCGGTTGCATTAAAAAAACCACTGGTCATTGAAGAATTTGGATTGCCACGGGATCAGCATTCTTTTCAACTGCAAAGCAGCACCATTTATCGTGACCGGTATTATGCATTTGTATTCGACTATTTGTTGAAGCCTGAAAAAAACGCCGGCATTATCAGCGGGGCTAATTTCTGGGCCTTTGCCGGTAAAGGTCGCCCCTCTCATCGTCAATTACTCTGGGTAAAAGGGGAAGATGTGCTGGGTGATCCACCCGTGGAAGAACAGGGATTAAATTCTGTTTTTGATGCGGACAAGAGTACGTGGAATGTTATAACTTCCTGCATTAAGCAATTAAACCGGTTAAAATGAGAAGCGTGCGGCTATTGGTGATTTCGGGATTTTGCCTGCTGGCAGTTTATACAGTATGGGCACAAGGAGGGCCGGTAGATCCGTCCGCTACAAAAGAAACCATCAGTCTATATAAGAACCTGCTTAAACTGCAGGAAAAAGGATTCCTTTTTGGCCACCAGGATGACCTGGCCTATGGGGTGGAATGGAAATACAAAGAAGGAAGAAGTGATGTAAAAGAAGCCGCAGGAGATTATCCGGCTGTATACGGCTGGGAACTGGGCGGGCTTGAAAGGACGGGCAGTGATCAGAATATTGACGGAATACCTTTCAAAAAAATGAAGCAATTTATCCGTCAGGGATATGAAAGGGGTGGCGTGATCACCCTGAGCTGGCATGCCGACAGTCCGTTTGGTGGCAGCAAAGGTGCCTGGGATACCACTCACGGCTCTGTGGCATCCATAAATCCTGGTGGGGCCAATCATGCACTGTACAAAGAATGGCTCGATAAAGTGGCCGCCTTTATTGGTTCATTGAAAGGGAGTAAGGGGGAAGCGATTCCCGTACTGTTCCGCCCTTTTCATGAACATAGCGGCAACTGGTTCTGGTGGTGCCGGAATGCCTGCACTGTTTTTGAATACCAGACCCTGTGGCGGTTTACCTTATACTACCTGCAAACGGAAAAGAAATTGCATAATATACTCTGGGTTTACAATACCGGGGGTGATTTTAATACAAAAGAAGAATTCCTGGAACGTTACCCTGGCGATGACAAAGTGGATTTGTTAAGTTTTGATACTTATCAATACGGCGATCCGCAAAAAGAAAACTGGTTTGAACTGAATACCAACCGGCGGCTGAAAATCGTGGGGGAACTGGCAGCAGAAAAGGGAAAACCATTTGCACTGGCGGAAACCGGGTATGAAGCTGTTCCTTTTGCGGAATGGTGGACAAAGACATTGCTGAATGCAATCGGGGATAATAAGATTTGTTATGTAATGGTCTGGCGGAATCACGGTTACCAGAACGAGACCCAAAAGATGCATTATTATGCACCCTACAAAGGACAGGTATCTGAAGCCGATTTCCGGAAATTCGCGGCTTTGGAGCGGGTGCTGTTTGAAAAAGAAGTATTCAATGAAAAATTGTATCAATAACTATTTCATAGGCAAAGCAAGCAACAAAGCAATCGTAAAACAGGAAAGGCGGGCTGATTCCTCAGCCGGCTGCCTGTTTTAAAAAAGACTGGAAAAAGATTTAAAATAAAACGGATGAAACTGACCCTGATCGATATCAGTATTATAGTATCCTACCTGGTCACCATGCTGATGCTGGGCTGGTTTCTGCGGAAGAAAGCGAGGGTGAATAAAGAAAGCTACCTGATGGGCGGGAAAAAGCTGCCCTGGTACATGCTGGGGATGAGTGACGCTTCCGATATGTTTGATATTAGTGGGACCATGTGGATGGTGGCCCTTTGTTTTGTATATGGTATCAAGAGTATCTGGATTCCCTGGTTATGGCCGGTATTCAACCAGGTATTTAACATGATGTACCTGAGTAAATGGCTGCGTCGTTCCAATGCCAATACCGGGGCCGAATGGCTCGCCACCCGTTTCGGTCTGACCGGCAGGGGGGTTAAAGGATCACATGCAATCGTAGTGGCATTTGCACTCATTGGCTGCCTCGGCTTCCTGGCGTATGGATTTATCGGCCTGGGAAAATTCATAGAAATCTTTGTGCCCTGGGAAATGGTTAAAGGGTACATCCCCTTTGAAGTGGCACCCCAGTATGTGGCTCATTTTTACGGTATCATTTTCACTCTCTTCGCCATGTTCTATTCTATACTGGGTGGTATGCACAGTATTGTATTGGGCGACCTGATTAAATATATCATCATGACCATTGGCTGTATTGCCATCGCTGCCATTGCCATGATGCATCTGCGGGGCAATACGTTAAATGTGCCGGCCGGCTGGAGTGATCCCTTCTTTGGCTGGAACCTGAATATGGACTGGTCGGGTATAGTCAATGAAGCCAATCAGAAAATAAAAGAGGACGGGTATGGGTTATTCGGGTTACTGTTTATGATGATGCTCTTCAAAGGAGTCTTCGCCGCTGCTGCCGGCCCGGCACCCAATTATGATATGCAGAAGATCCTCTCTACGAAATCACCTAAGGAAGCTTCCAAGATGACCGGCTTTGTTTCCATCATCCTGTTGCCTGTCCGATATGCGATGGTGATCGGGCTCACTGTATTGGGGTTGCTTTATTATAATCAGCTTAATCTGAGTAATGGGAATGGCGGTGTTGATTTCGAACGGATACTTCCGGGCGCTATCAATAGTTTTCTGCCAGTAGGAATCCTGGGCCTGGTGCTGACCGGTTTGCTGGGCGCTTTTATGGGAACCTTCTCCGGCACACTCAATGCGGCCCAGGCTTATATAGTGAATGATATCTACCTGAAATATGTCAACAAGGAGGCTTCCAATAAAAAGATCATCCGGATGAATTACCTCGTGGGAATACTGGTAGTGGCGTTAGGTGTTATCCTGGGCTTTTTTGCCAAAGATGTAAACAGCATCCTGAAATGGATCGTATCCGGACTATATGGAGGTTATATTGCTTCCAATGTATTGAAGTGGTACTGGTGGCGGTTTAATGCCAACGGATTCTATATTGGTATGCTTACCGGTGTAACCGGTGCCCTGGTGTTTTCCCGTTTATTCACCGGTATAGAATTTCTCTATTATTTCCCGGTACTCTTCCTGCTCTCGGTAGCCGGCAGCCTGATCGGCACTTTTACGGCACCGCCGACTGATCCGGAAACACTAAAAAAATTCTACCGGACGGTTCGTCCCTGGGGCTTCTGGAAACCGGTACATGAGATGGTGGTGAAAGAAGAGCCCGGTTTTGAACCCAACCGGCGTTTTAAACTGGATATGTTTAATGTAGTGCTGGGTATCATCGCGCAGTTATGCATGACGGTATTACCCATGTACGTGGTATTATCCATGCACCTGCCTTTACTGATTACGGTTTTAATTTTAACCCTGATTATACTCATCCTGAAAAAGACATGGTGGGATAAGCTGGAAGATTGATCACTATAATTCGAGTAGTATGCGTAACAATTTCTACAGTCGACTCGCCAGACTGGAAAAAACACATGAGGAACTGGTCGCCAGACAAAATGAAAGGGAAGCAGCGGAAAAAGGAAATGGGATTGTCGACCGGTATAAAAATCCGGTACTTACAGCCGCACATACTCCTTTGTTCTGGAGGTACGACCTGAATCCGGAAACCAACCCTTACCTGTT
>CAUJFR010000258.1 GCA_963169885.1 Bacteroidota bacterium | reverse complement strand
TGCCATCAAAACATGCCAGGTTTTTTTTGTGGAGAATGAACGCAGCACCCGCCGTTATTTCAAACAATTATGGAAACAGTTTCTGCCCGGACAAGAGATTATTATTGATAACTATGAATGGGTGAATATGGCGGAACCCGGAGCAGAAGACCTGTTCCGGAAAAAAATAAAGGAAGACAAGATTATCGGGATTGTAAGTGAAGCCGGATGTCCGGGCGTGGCCGATCCGGGTCAAACCCTGATCGCCATCGCCCAGGCCATGAATACACCCGTTAAGCCACTTGTGGGGCCAAGTTCGATCCTCCTCGCCCTGATGGCCAGCGGGATGAACGGACAACAGTTTAAATTCAACGGCTACTTGCCCATTGACAATGGATTGCGGATAAAAGCGCTGAAGGAACTGGAAGCAGAATCGGCTAAAAAAGACTGTACACAGATTTTTATTGAAACTCCATACCGAAACAACCAGTTAATTGAGGCGATACTTAAAAACTGTCACCCGGATACTCGTTTCTGTATTGCGGTGGACATTACCGGTCCGGCAGAATGGATCAAAACAAAATCAGTCCGGCAATGGCTGAATGAAAAAACAGACATACATAAACGACCAGCTATATTTTTGCTGCATGCCCGTGATCGTTAGGGCAGGGGCGTTTCGGCTTTGTTTATTTTCTGCACCGAGATCACACTATCAACCACATATTTACTCATACCTCTCCAGGGCAATGCACCCAGGTATTCTTTGTAATGTAATTCCATAAAAGCCCCGCTGTTGGACATCAGTTGCTGCGCCACCCGTTCATTCACCACGGAAAATTCAAACTCATTGGATTGAATACTTCCCGGCACTTTTGAATTATAACCGGTCTGGATCACACGACCTTCATAGGTCTTGAAAACATATCCCTTCTTCACAAAAAAATTCAGTTCACCCGCCTTACTTCCTTCACCGAAAACAAAGAAATACCGGAAGTAAAAAAACAGAGCCAGACCGATCAGCAGCAGGAGTAGGGTGATCCGGAGAAAACGCCGGAATCCTGATTTTTTCTTTAGAGTGGGTTGGGCTAACGATTGTTCAGGTGTATTGATGGGGTTGTTGCTCATACTTAGGGTTTTATAACAAAAGTTTTTGGTCTTAAAAACCAATTATTATTATAAATTTGCGTCCAAGTTACAACCTATTCAGCCCAATGGCGAATATTCTGACACATACAAAACAATTTGCGTTCCACGCGCCCATCACCAGCGGGGTCTATTCCGTTGGTTTTGATGTGTTTACTTTTTCACGGCCCCGACGTCGCCCTGTTTACTGACAGGACGAACCGCTCACCATGGTCCCTGTCAGTGAAGAATTCCCCCGAAGAAATTTTTTAGGACTGGTGGCCCCTTTCACTTTTAGACTTAACCATAGTGGACAATCAACATATAATTATCAGGGTAGCCACCCCTTCCGACAAGGTCTACTCTAAAACGATTACCGATGAAATGGCCGCTTCTGCCGCTGCCCGTGGTACGGGTATCGCCAAGCGTTCTCCTGACTATATTGAACAAAAAATTGATGAAGGCAAGGCCGTAATCGCCATCACCAGTCAAAATGAATGGGTAGGTTTCTGTTATATCGAAACCTGGAGCCATGGTGAATACGTAGCGAATAGTGGTCTGATCGTCGCCCCGGCATACCGCAAGAGCGGCGTTGCCAAATCCATCAAAAAAAGAATCTTTAACCTCTCCAGGGAAAAATACCCCGAAGCCAAGCTGTTTGGCCTGACTACCGGCCTCGCCGTTATGAAGATCAACAGCGAACTCGGATACGAACCGGTGACTTACTCCGAATTGACCCAGGATGATTCATTCTGGGCCGGATGTAAGAGCTGTGTGAATTATGATATCCTGATCAGCAAGGACCGGAAGAACTGTATGTGTACCGCCATGCTTTATGATCCAAAAGATCATTACGAGCCTGCAGAGACTACACAATACTTCGAGGAGAATAAAAAGGGGTTTGAACGACTCCTGAAATTCAAACAATGGAAACTGCTCCGCCCCTTCCTGAAAAAGGATAAACCAAACGGAAACGGGGGAAGCAAACCCAAGTCATTGTTATATCATTTCTTTCACTAATAACTCTGCAATACCATGTCGAAAAAAGTTGTACTCGGATTTAGCGGCGGTTTGGATACTACCTACTGCGTTAAATACCTGGGTGAAGACAAGGGCTATGAAGTACACAGTATCATTGTAAATACCGGTGGCTTTACCGAAGAAGAATTAAAAAAAATCGAAGCACATGCTTATGCGTTGGGGGTGAAAACCCATACCACCATTGATGCGGTAAAAGGCTACTACGACCGGATCATCAAATACCTGGTCTATGGCAATGTGCTGAAGAATAACACGTACCCTCTTTCCGTATCCGCCGAACGCCTGAGCCAGGCCCTGCATATCGCCGAACACGCAAAGGCCCTGAATGCTGATGCCGTGGCGCATGGCAGTACCGGTGCCGGCAACGACCAGGTGCGTTTTGATATGATCTTTCATATCATGATTCCCGGGGTGGAAATCATAACGCCAATCCGCGACCTGAAACTGAGCCGTGAGGAAGAGATCAGTTACCTGAAGGCAAAAGGGGTGGATATGAATTTCGCCAAAGCCATGTACTCCATCAACAAAGGACTCTGGGGTACCAGCGTAGGCGGTAAGGAAACCCTTTCTTCCAAAGGCATGCTGCCGGAAGAAGCCTGGCCTACCCAGGTAACAAAAACAGGTACCGAAGAAGTGAAACTCGGCTTTGTAAAAGGCGAACTCACATCGGTCAATGATCAGTCTTTCGGTCATCCTACCGAAGCCATTCAATATTTACAAACCATTGCCGGTGCCTATGGCATTGGCCGTGATATCCATGTAGGCGATACCATCATTGGCATCAAAGGCCGTGTGGGTTTTGAAGCCGCCGCCCCCATGCTGATCCTGAAAGGTCACCATGCCCTGGAAAAACATGTACTCACCAAATGGCAGCTGCAATGGAAAGACCAGCTGGCCTCCTTCTATGGCAACTGGCTGCATGAAGGACAGATCCTCGACCCCGTGATGCGGGATATCGAAGCGTTCCTGAGCAACAGCCAGCAGAACGTGACCGGCGAAGTATTCATCCAGCTGATGCCCTACCGCTTCCAGGTAATTGGTATTGAATCGAAATACGACCTGATGAACAGCAAATTCGGCAAGTACGGGGAAATGAATACCGGCTTCACCGGGGATGATGTCCGCGGATTCAGTAAGATTTTCGGAAATCAGACGAGTATCTGGAATGCAGTAAACGAGAAATGAATAATGAATAATGAGTAATCAGTAATGAGTAGCTGACTGTACAGAACTAAGTGTTTGAATTTTCCGTACAGGGAAGTGTATCTATTCTTTAAAGACTTTTCCTCCCGTACTCATTACTGATTACTCATTTCTCATCATCGAGCTTTTTCGACTTTCTTAAAACAGTTAATTATGTCCATCAACATCGGCATCATAGGCGGCGCGGGTTACACCGGGGGTGAACTGATCCGTTTACTGATCAATCATCCTGAGGCGGATCTCCGCATGATCCACAGCCGCAGCAATGCCGGCAAAGCGGTGAGTGCCATCCACCAGGACCTGATCGGGGAGACTTCGCTGACTTTTACTGATGACAGCAGTCCCCTCGAAAAGGGAAGCATTGATATATTGTTTCTTTGTCTTGGCCATGGTGAATCCAAAAAGTTCCTGTCAGAAAATACGATCGCAGATTCTATTAAGATCATCGACCTGGCCAACGATTTCCGGTTAGCCGCTCATGCAAATACCGGCAACCGTCAGTTTGTATATGGTTTACCCGAACTCAACCGCGATATCATAAAGACAGCAAAAAATATTGCCAATCCCGGTTGTTTTGCCACAGCCATTCAGCTGGGGTTATTACCACTGGCAAAAGCCGGTTTATTGGCCGATATATATACAACAGGCATTACCGGATCAACCGGTGCAGGTCAGTCACTGGCCGCCACTTCCCATTTCAGCTGGAGGGCCAATAATATACAAGCGTACAAAACGCTCACCCATCAGCACCTCGGTGAGATCGGTGAATCCCTGCTGCAATTACAACCCGTAAATGATGTGGACGTTCATTTTGTCCCCTGGCGAGGTGATTTCACCCGCGGCATCTTTATCAGTTCCACCCTGCATTGCGACGAAAGCCTGGAAGAAATGTATACACTCTTTGAAGCGTTCTATAAAGAACACCCGTTTACCACCGTCAGCCGGGAACCGATATTTTTAAAACAAGTAGTGAATACCAATAAAGCCGTAATTCAGCTGGAAAAAGCCGGC
>CAUJFR010000257.1 GCA_963169885.1 Bacteroidota bacterium | reverse complement strand
TATAAGAGTAACATAGGAGTCACATAGAAATACATTTTCTCTCTATGTGTCTCCTATGTACCTATGATCCTATGTGTTAATAAAGCGGCGAAGCCGCCATCCCCTACGACGGTTGCTGCCTGAACATTGAAGTCAGCAATTGATAGAGTTCCGGGTTTTTTCGTTCCAATAAATCGGGACGTTCAAAAAAATATTCGGCTACAACGGCAAAAAATTCGGCTTCATTGGTGGCACCATAGGGATTGATGTCCGATTTATCGGCCAAAATCCGCTTGATTTCTTTTTGCATGGCCTGCAACCAGGGCAATATGTATTGTCGCTGCATCAGAATTTCCGGAATACCATCCACGGTGCCATCTGTTTTGTCTACCAGGTGTACAAATTCATGAATGGCCGTATTGGTCTTGCTGGTTTTATTGAGGAAAGCCTGTCTTAATTCATGTTGCGATAAAACCATCACGCCGTTTAGTGCCCCTTCGCCCACCATCCCCAGAATTGAACGATCTGCTCCCTTTTGTTCAAAATCATGATTAAAGGAATCCGGGTAAAGCAACACTTCCCGCAGGTTAACGTACTCCCAGTCAGGAAAAGCAAAAATCGGGATGATGGCACTGGCGCCGATCAGCACTTTGTCCAATTCCTCAACTGTGGAATTGATCCCGGTAATACGGGTTTGTTGCAGGAAAGCTTGTACTCTTTTTTCAAATGCAGGTTTACGATCCTGATCCAGGTCCTGGTAAAAAACGGATTGCTCTTCCAGCAGGGAACGCCAGTGTTCCGGGAAAGGGGGAAGGGGCATTTGTTTTTTTGAACCACTCCGGAAAGCGATACTCAGCAAAAGTGTAAGTATTGCCAGCACAAACAAGATTAACAACAGGGTCTCCATTGCATTGAAAATAGAGATTACCTGGGAAAATCTGTTCTTAAATGAGTTCTTTATTTGCAGCCGCTATAAAACAAAGTCCGGTGAGCCCGGAAGGAAGGGCATACACCAGTGCCATAACCATGTCCTGACGGAATATAAAATAGCCGGCCAGTAACAAAGCTCCGGCGATTAAAAGCCTGCCACCCCATAGCGGACGGCGCCAGGCCAGTAAATACCCGGCCAGACTTAATATGGTAAATGGGATAAATTCCAACAACTCCTTACCATTCCCGTTGAGAATATCCGGGATTCCTTCACCGATAAAGAAGGCGGCAAAAAAGGCCGTAATCAGCAAACCACTGATACGGCCTGTCCAGTTCAGGATCATGTGATGTTGCATTATTTTCATTTTGCTTTTTTTACTTTTATCACATGGCTTTATTCACAGTTTGTTCTTTCAGGTTAGTCAATACATTTTTCTTTAGCATATTCAGCGTGATCATTCTTCCATGTTCTTCTCCCATTCGCTCAGTAGACGCCGGATCAAAAGACTGGCTCTGCGCGGAATAGAGTAATTCGTTTTTATCGAGCGCGTAGAGATTGGTTTCCCAGAAGTATTTAGTGTCTTCTGTATAATAGCCTTCCGTATAGATACGCCCATACATTGTGCGGGAATAACCCCAGAAGCGGTTATAGTAGTTGCGGTACGGCGTATATTGTACACGACCCGGTACATAATAGCGCTCTTGTGTCTTATCCAGTAATACCACCGTCAGTACGGCATCCACACCTGAACTTTTCAATTTGGCCAGCGCCTGTTCTTCCGTCATGTTTTCAAACGTCTTTGGATTGTATTCATCACAGGAACAAGTGGCATCGTAGCCCAGGTTGCGAAGCTCACCCACCAGGTGTTGTTCCATACTCTCCCGTAAATGACGCTCCTTTTCCCGGATTAATCCCAATACTATGATTTTCTTAAATGCCTGGGGCTGTACATTGTCTGCTTTCCAGGAGCTGGTGATACGGGAAGAACTGCATCCAGGCAGGAGGAAAAGAAGCAGCACAGCCAGTTTGAGTAGCTGTTTCATTTGTTCTCATTTTGATACATCTCAATTTACAACTCCCAAAATCTGAAAACAATGAGCAGGATCATGGTACTGGGTTTTAAATTGAAAATTGACGCTACTGTTTGGCTCAGTTGAGCGAACTTCGAAAGACGCTTAATTATCGGTAATAGTTGTTTTATATATGCAACCAGTTGATAATTTATAAAGCATTAGTAGTAACAAAGTGAATGTAGTTTCAATCGCAGCACTTATTATCTCAGGTTAGTTGTGGTGATTTAGTTAACTTTGTAACAATTCATAAAGCAGTAACCTATAATCTTTGACGAATTTTTTCAGCAAATTCAGGTTAGGCGAAGAAAAAGAGGCGTTCAGTTCCGTTGCCGGTGCCATTGAGTCAGGTATTGTTTTCCGCGGAACTAATTTATGGATTCTCATCTTCGCCATTTTTGTAGCATCACTTGGTTTAAATGTCAATTCCACTGCCGTCATTATCGGCGCGATGCTCATTTCCCCCCTCATGGGTCCGATCATGGGGATAGGCTTTTCTGTGGGTATAAATGATAGTCAGTTGCTCAGACGGGCGGGAATGAACTATGTGGTGGCTACCATTGCCGCACTCTTAACTTCCACTTGTTATTTCCTGCTTTCACCATTGGATGAAGCTCATTCAGAATTACTGGCGCGTACAGCCCCCACTATATATGATGTGTTAATCGCTTTATTTGGCGGTTTTGCCGGTATTGTGGCATTGTCAAGTAAACAAAAAGGGAATGTGCTTCCGGGGGTTGCAATTGCGACGGCATTGATGCCACCTTTGTGTACGGCAGGGTATGGATTGGCCACAGCACAGTTTAGCTTTTTCTTTGGTGCTTTTTATCTGTATATTATTAATACGGTTTTTATAGCATTGGCCACATTTATAGTGATCCGTATTTTTCATTTCCCGTATAAAAAATTTACATCAGAAAAGGCAGAACGGTTTTCCAAACGGATCGTCTGGTCTGTAGTGTTACTCACTTTTCTGCCGAGTCTCTATTTCGGCTATGATCTGGTATCACAAAACAGGTTTTCACAACGGGCGTCCCGTTTTATTGCTCAGGAGGCTCAAATCCAGGGAGATTATCTGTTGAGTAAAAAAACAAACGCTAAAGATAAATCTATACTCCTGATCTACGGAGGGAATGAAATCAGTAAAGAACAGGTTGACGCTATTCGCTCCCGCCTGCCCATTTATGGATTGGAAGATGCCAGCCTCGAAATCAGGCAAGGGTTTGCTTCGTACTCAACCCATTCCGGAAGTCTGGATGATAAAGCAGCCACACTAACCAGCGCATTGCAGGAAAAGCAAGCTGAACTTGACAGTATTAAGTCGCTGTTAGCTCATAGGGCAAGCTTTGATTCATTAAGTCGTCGCTTGTTTACTGAATTAATTATACAAAATCCGGGACTCCGTTCCTGTGCGGTATCGCCTATGCGTGAAAACGCAGATAGCGGTAAAGTACTGCAGTCCCTGATGGTTATAGTATCTTTTAACCGGACGATCAGTAACGCAGAACAATTAAAGTTGCGGAACTGGCTGGCAGCGCGAACGGCGGATACCAGTGTCCAGCTAATCATAAAACCATGATTTCTGTAATTATACCTGCGTTGAATGAGGAAAAAACAGTCGGACAAGTGGTACAACTTGCTTTAAACACTACCGGTGTAACGGAAGTAATTGTTGTGGACGATAAATCACTGGATAATACAGTAGAGGAAGCGAAAAGAGCCGGGGCTACAGTAATTACCAGTACGAAACTGGGCAAAGGGGCATCCATGAAAGACGGCGTTCTTTGTGCCGGTAATGAAGTGTTGGTTTTTCTGGATGCGGATATCACTACTTATCCGGAAGATGTGATCACCGTACTGGCCAACCCATTATTAGAGGATAAAGCCGATTTTTGTAAGTCATATTTTTCACGGCAGGCGGGCCGGGTAACCGAGCTGGTGGCCAAACCGTTATTGTCGATTCTTTATCCCGATTTTCCTTCGTTTGTGCAGCCTTTAAGTGGAATGATTGCGGGTCGAAAATCACTCCTGCGTAAACTCGATTTTGAAGAAGGCTATGGTGTGGATATCGGTATCCTGATAGATATGTATCAATCCGGAGGAAGAATCAATGAAGTCTGTATCGGGCATATTGAGAATAAGATGCAACCCCTGGAGCAATTAGGAAAAATGTCAAGGGAAGTAGCGGCCGTGATCCTTAAGAAGTCTAAAAATTCTGGTGAAAACAACTATGAAACATTGGAGCATATCCAGTTGATCCGGGAGCAAATGGAATTCGCTATACGGGAGACATCGCGCAAACTCCGTAAAGTGGCCATTTTTGATATGGACAATACTTTGTTAAGGGCGAGTTTTATACATACTGCGGCCAATGAGTTTGGCTTTAAGAAAGAATTGCTTGATATTCAGACTACACAAAGCAATCCGTTTATCCGTACCAAACAAATCGCACGGCTGCTTAAAGGACGCGATTTCAGTGAACTGATCCGTTTGGCAGATGCCATTCCGGTAACAGGCTTCATACAACAAATTATTAAGGCCTTGAAAGAAAACGGGTTTGTTGTAGGACTGGTCTCCGATAGTTATGATTGTATCACGAATCATTTTAAGAATAAATTCGGGTTTGATTTTTCGCTGGGTAATGAACTGGAGTTCTCCAAAAGTGTGGCTACCGGTGAAGTGAAGATTCCCTCCTTTTATTTATCGCATGACCACAGCGCCTGTACGCATGAATATTGCAAGACCCATGCGCTGACCCATATTTGCAAGCGATTTGATGTGCCCCTTTCCGACACACTGGCCATTGGCGATAGTGAGAATGATATTTGTATCATAAAAAAATCAGGGATCGGGGTGTCGTTCTGCTCTACAAACAGCCTGCTGGATGCAGTAGCGGATTTTATTATTAAAGAACCTGATTTTGAATTATTATTACCAATAATCGAGTAAAAAATGAGCATATTATTACTTTTTGTTTTTATTGCAGGTTACCTGGCCATAGCGTTTGAGCATCCATTGAGGTTGAATAAAGCGGCATCCGCTTTGATTACCGGGGTGCTGTGCTGGACAATATATATAGTGCAATCATCCGGTGATTCACATACCGTTACTGAAGAATTATTACACCATCTGGGCGAAATTGCTTCTATTTTGTTTTTCTTACTTGGGGCGATGACGATTGTGGAATTGATAGACACGCATAACGGGTTTGATATTATTACCCGTTATATCAGTACTTCCTCTAAATCAAAACTGTTGCTGCTGGTCACTATCATTACCTTTTTCCTTTCAGCACTTCTTGATAACCTGACTACGGCCATTGTGATGGCCTCACTCTGTGCCAAACTGTTAAAGGCAAAAGAAGATAAACTCTGGTTTTGTGGTGTAATTGTTATTGCGGCTAATGCCGGGGGCGCTTGGTCACCGCTCGGAGATGTCACCACCACCATGCTCTGGATCGGAGGACAGATCACTGCATTGAATATCATGAAACAACTGATCCTGCCCAGTCTCGTGGTATGTGCGATTCCTGCATTTATCGTCTGGTACCGGTTTCGCGGCCAGCAAATTGAAAAATTAATGATGCCGGAAAGTAGTGCCGAAGAGAAAATGGATGGGAAGATTATAATGATTTCAGGTATCGGATTCCTGATATTCGTTCCGGTTTTTAAAACCGTAACCCATTTACCTCCTTTTATGGGTATGTTATTGGCGTTGGGGTTGATGTGGGTGATCACCACCCTGTTACATAAGCGTAAGGATCCGGAACTGGCAGAAAAATTCAATGTGGCAAAGGCATTACAAAAAGTCGATAGCCCCAGTATACTTTTTTTCCTGGGTATTCTGCTGGCCGTTTCTGCTTTACAGTCTGCTGGCCTGCTACAGGATGGGGCTGCATGGCTCAGTGAAAAACTGGGTAATGACTATCTGATTGGTTCTGTTCTTGGTTTGTTATCTGCCGTGGTAGACAACGTTCCATTAGTAGCAGCATCACAAGGTATGTATGATTTGCAAACCTATCCAACCGATCATCCATTCTGGGAGTTTCTGGCGCTTACCACCGGTACCGGAGGCAGTGCCATTATTATTGGTTCTGCAGCCGGGGTGGCGGTCATGGGAATCGAAAAAATCGATTTTATATGGTATCTCCGGAAAATCAGCTGGCTCGCCCTGATAGGTTTTGCCGGGGGTATTGCGGTTTTTCTGTTACAGATGCAATTCTAGTTTTTATAGCCATCCGATAGTCAACAGTTGAAGGTGGCTGACCTGTTTAACTGCCCATTTTTTTCAGCAATTCCTCAATTCTCGTGGCCAGTGAATCCGGGCTTTCGCCGGGTATCCGTTCCAACCCTTGCAGCACATCAGCAAAAGATTTAATCGCCCGCTCATAGGCGGAAAACTGGTTCTTCAACACGGTAAGGTCATCCGTTTCCCAGAAATTGCCTTCGTCATTCATTTCAAAATGGCTGAAATATTTTTTACTGAGATAACGGAAGAGCCGGATCAGGGCCACATGGGCATCAATACCGGCATATTGGGTCTTGGTACTGATGGTATAGATCAGTTCCGGGTCCAGTCCGTGTTCCACCAGCATTTCCCGGGTTATATGACTGATTGGAGAAAGCAGTCGTCCCTCCGGGGTAAAAGTGAGGAATAACGGTTCACATTCCTCCGGGGCAAAATAGACCCCTTCCAGCGGATCCTTTTCATCCGCTTCAAAATAGTGATAGTCCCAGCCAAGG
>CAUJFR010000256.1 GCA_963169885.1 Bacteroidota bacterium | reverse complement strand
CCCAGCATTGTATGAAAGCGTCAAACATGGCAATCACTGTTTTCGTGTACGCATATACGGTAGCGTTAAAGTCTACCTTGGCTTTCTGCGCGGCAATACCGACAATATTCATCCAGTGGCCGGGGGGAGAAAATTTTTTGGTCATAAACATCACATGTCCTGATACATTGAGTCTTGTACCGAGGTCATCCCAGAAATCAGCAATATGTTTTTGTTCTTCCGTGAGACTGTCCCCGGCATTCTTGACCGCCATGAGTTCTGTATAGAATTTGCTGTTCTTGTTTTTGATATCAAATGGCGGGGGCGGAGGGGGTGTAAACATATTGGCACTGTCCATGACCACGGTCCTGATATCATTCCAGTGCGGTTCCAGGGCCTGTGAATACATCGGGGGTGTGGGAATCCAGCGACCGGGCGAATCAATCACCGTATACTTCGGAGCGGTCCTTGTTTGCGCATAGTTGTCTTTCTTACTCCAGGCGAGTATCACTTTTCCTACAGTATCTGCATAATCGACCGTGTTTTTAAATACGGAACCCGGCATACCATGATCCTTTACCAGTTTTTTGAGGCTGTCCACATAAAACTGCATACTGCCTTCCGGGAAAGTAACGGCTTCACCAAGTTTGCAGAATGCCAGGATGCTGGCAAAATGAAAATCTATTTCCTGACCGGCCGGCACTGCCGGAATGCCACTCAGTCCATTCACCTGACCGGCGAGTGACTGGTACTGTTCCGGGAAGCCGGCTGCAATGATCTCATAAGCGGCAATATTGGCATAGAGATAATTGCGGGAGGCTACGATGGGAGCAAAATTATTCTCCATCACCACATTGTTCAGCTCTTTCACCGTTCTGGAGTAGAGGAATGGATTACTGGTGATTTCTTTATAGTCATTTTTAGTATTACAGGCAGTTACAGCTACTAATGCTGCAATAGCCAGAAGAGCTATACGCATACGAATTCGATTGTTGTTTGAATGAAAGTTATTTTAAAGAACCGGAGTTTGTTTGTTTCAGCACTCCGGAGGCGCATGCGGAACTTTACCAAAGCTATCAGCCGGGTAAAGCAGGTAATTGTCGTAAAATGAACGGGTCAGCATAACCGGTATTTGCTGAAAAGCGGTATTCAGCTGATCATCAAAATCCCCGAGACTGTTTTTGATCAGGGATGGTTGTTTTTGTTGGGGCGGACCTTGTTCCGTAGTCGCTATATTGCTGTTGGCGCGGGTAAGATCATACCGCATATCTTTCAGTTGCTGGCGGTAAACGTTGGGAATACACTGGAAGATCACTACATCTCCGTCGATCTTTTTCTTTACATAGGTATAGGATTGTCCTTCTACCTCTATATTCCCGTAATGTCGTTCGTAGCCGGTATAACGTTGCTGGTAAGGCATATTCAGGGGTACGCGGATTTCAATCAGGCGGGATTCATCATATACTTCTTCGTCGAGCAGGGATTCCAGGTTGCGGTCAGCCTTCTGCTGCAGCAGGCTGATAAAAGGGTGGTACCCTCCTGTACTGAACAGAAGAATTCCGGCAAAGCATATGGCAATTATCTTTTTCAAAGCAGCAGTCGACTGATTCTATTGACGCACAATATATGTTTTTTTCTCTCTTCCCGCACCGGTGATGGTCAGGCTTTTCCAATGACCGGGTAAGGCAGATTTTAGCTGCACCAGTCCCTGTGGGGAAATGTCCAGTCCGCCAAAGCCCATGAGTATACTTTGCAAAATCCCTCCGGCCCCGGTAGCAAAATAGGGATTGGTACCCCCCTTGGTTTCGGCGATTACCCGGAAGGGGGGTAACAGATTGGGCAGGTAAGCATCTTTAAACCAATGATACGCTTTTTCGCCTTCTCCCAACCGTGCATATAACGTAGTGAATACCGCCTGGGTCATGGCAGGTGTACCCTCGTTGGGCACCCGTGTTTCATAATAAGCGAGGTCTTTGCGGATGGCTTTCGGATCAGTCACTTCTTTTAAGGGGTAGGACAACAGGTTTACATCGGCCTGTTTGATTCCCTCGCCGGCATAAGTGGCATGTTCCTTAGTTACGCCATCGGGAAATTTCAGGATGGGTATATTGGCATACACCTGCATCCAGTCCGGATCAGCGGTGAGTCCTAAAAGTTTAGCCGCTTCGGTGGCAAACTGCAGATTCGCCCGGGCAGCTGCATTGGTAAAGGCATTATTATTTACATTCTCTGCCCACTCATCAGCGGCCACTACATTATTGATATCATATTGACCAGGGCCTTTTCGCTCTACGCGGCTGGCCCAGAAATCGGCGGTGGCAGAAAGGATCGGCCAGCCTTTTTCACGCAACCAGTTTTTATCCTGCGTAACACAATAATAATTCCAGGCGGCAATGGCCACACAACCGGTGATATGATGTTCGAAAGGGCCGCTCAATGCCCATACCGGTGTTTCTTCCACCCCTGAATCCGCACTTTCCCAGGGAAACATGGCGCCCTTATAACCTTTGCTGAATGCGTTTCTCTTCGCGGCCTCCAACCGCTGGTAACGGTATTCGATCATACTCTTTGCCAGTTCCGGATGTAAAACCAGCATGGCCGGATACATCCACAATTCTGTATCCCAGAACACATGTCCATTATAGCCGAGTCCGCTCAGTCCCATCGGTGAGGGTGACAAAGATGTGCCTTCACGGGTGAAGGAATACAAATGATAGAGCATACTATGTACATCCTGCTGGGCCTGTGCATCGCCTTCAATCGTGATATCACTTTTCCAAAGTTCATTCCATGCATTGGTATGAAATTGCAGCAATCGTTCTCTTCCTTCCAGTTTGGCAAAGATGCTGGCCCGCTCGGCTTCATTCAGCGGATCATCGTGGTGAGCGGATGTAATGGAAGAACCGGCAATGGAAAACCGATAGGTTTCGCCGGCTTTCATATTCCGGGTGAATTTCATCAGGTGCATATTGTTGTCCCACATTTCATGAATCACTCTTGGCTCCTGTCCATGGGCTTCCGGAAACAGAAACGTATTGCTGGCACACATGAGTAATTTGCCAGTCGGACTCTTTGCGGTGGAGGTAAGCAGACTGATCGTTACATGCGGACGGTCAATTTCATTGTAGTAATTCTGTACGTCTTTTAACGCATCCGTTGCTTCCATCACACTGGCGCCACCCAGTCGCAAGTCTATTTTTGCCGTGTTGGTAATATCCATCAGTACGGTATAGGGCAACTGTCTTAATGAGTAATAGGTATAACTGATCCGGGCTTTCTCTCCATATTCAAAGGAAGTGGTAAACGCCGCTTTCTTCATATCCAGTTCCTGCTGCAGGTTGAGGGCATTGTTACTGCCTATACTTTGGCCATCAATATCGAGCCGCATGTTGAGCAGGTTAAAGCTTTTCAGAAAATTGCTCACCCGGCCCCGGCCATAGAGATCATAGGCGCCGGCCAGCACTACTTCTTTTACTTTAAAAGGTTCGGGGGAGGAAACAATTCCGATCATTCCGTTGGCGACGGTGATCCCGTAATAATTTCCCGGGTCAGGTTTACCGGATCTGATCTTCCATGGATCCGGTTGGCCAGCTACAGCGAGTCCGCTTATAATATAGAGTGTAAGACAAAGCAATCGTCGCATACATTCAATTTGAAGTAAATTAAGCAGTCCTTGCTTACCATTCGGTGTTATGGATTTACGAAAACGATTCCGGTGGATAATCCGTCTGCCCTTTTTTTG
>CAUJFR010000255.1 GCA_963169885.1 Bacteroidota bacterium | reverse complement strand
GGTACTTTTCGCAAAGCGGGATGTACAATGATTTTGTAAAAATCGTTCAGCTACCTGCCTTTGCCGGCAGGCAGGCTCATTACTGATTACTCATTACTCATTTCTTCTTTAAATCTCTACCTATAATAAAAGACCTCTTCCTGAGCTACTCATTACTCATCACTCATTACTCATTTCTTCTTTAAACCTCTACCCATACTATAAGAACTCTTCCCGACACAATCACCCAAGCACCTCCCTTAATACCGGCAAGGTCTTCATCGTCCCGAAGTCCTGTATATGCAACGCATAATACAATTCCAGCTGGTGAAGTAACAATCGTCTGAAATCATGATGCAGCCGGATCTGGTCCAGTTCTTCCGGTTGCATGACTTTTAATAATTGTGAAGTAGTGACTGCCTGCTGACCTTCCAGGAAATACGGATGCCCCGGATGTTCGGCTGAAAACTGTCCCTCTTTTAAATCCAGGTACACTTCTTCCTCACTGTGGTTATCCGTCATCCGGAAACCAAAATGTACCGGCAGGTGCAAAGCAAAAAATAATGGCAGGTTGGCCATTACCGCACCCTGACTTTGATCCAGGTGCAGAAAACAATCTTCTGTAAACTGGAAAAGATCCGGATTGCCTTCGGGTTGCCGCAGGCATTTGGTCAGCAGTTCCACCATAAACAAGGCCACGGCATTTTTCGGTACATCCGAATAAATATGCTGATAAAGCCGGGACCAGCGGAACTCTTTTATGCGGTTGAGCTGTTTCAGTTCATTGTGGTACACCACCAGATCAAGCAGGGCAGCCGGTTGAAATAAACCCGCTTTACCAGCGCCTTTTTTAGAAGAACTCCGTACGCCATTGACCAGGTAAGTCTGTACTCCGAAAAGTTCAGTGAAGATGGTCACGATGATACTGGTCTCCCCGTACTTCACCGTACGCAGCACCAGCCCCTTTGTTTTATGCAGTTTATCGGCCATCAGCGATTGATAAAAAATATTTTAGTTGCTGTCCGCTCTTTCCCTCCCTCCTCCTGCACCAGCACCAGGTAAACCCCGCTGGCTATCCGTTGACCCCGGTAATTCTTCCCATCCCAGTTGGCCTGTCCGCCAAGCGCTCTTGTCTGATACACTAACTTCCCATCCAGTTCCGTGATTTTGACAATGGCATTATTCACTAATCCACGGATGGCAATAGTACCACCGAATCCTGGAGGAACCGGGTTAGGAAACACCAATACTTCTTCATTGGTTATTCCTCCTTCCGTCGCATTTCCGCTGAATGAACAGATTCCTTTCAATGTGGCGAAAAAGACTTCCCCCGTTTTTCCATCGATCGCCATTTTATTCACTTCATTACTGAGCAAGGGACTGTTGGTTTCGGTAAAACGGGCCAGTACTTTCTCTCCCGAGGCATCCACCAGGAATACCCCGTTTTTTGTGGCCACCCATTTCCGGTCAGCCCCATCCACCGCTATACTTCGTACTTCCTCGCCTTTAAAAAGATAGCCGGCAAAATTGCCATTGGGTACAATGGGCCAGTAAGCATCACAGCCCGTAGAAAATAATTGGTCAGGACATTGAAATACCGCCACCCCATCGGTAGTACCCACCCAGATAAATCCGCTCTTATCCTTTGCCAGGCAGGTTACATTGGAAGAAGGCAGATTTCCATTACCGGCATTCATACCCAGCTTCCGCCAGCGGTCATCTCCGGTATTATCTATTGAATTACCATGATCAAATACGATCAATCCGTTTCCTAAAGGAGATACGATCCATTTATACCCATTATCATCCACGATAATCTGTGCTACTGCATTTTCAAAAAGCGTAAATGGAATGGAAAAACTTTTCCAGCTGCCATCCGCTTTCATTACCCGCAATGGTTGCGGAGCCCCGAAATTTGATACCCACAAATTTTGTTCCGTATCAAAACAGAGACCGGCCACGCGGTAACTGCCCGGATCTCCGACCGTGGCTTCGAGATAGCCCTGTTTGTAAATAGTAAATGCGGGACCTTCGTTCAGGTGAAGTAATCCTCCCCCATACGAACCGGCCCAGAGACTCGCATCCCGCTTATCATAAGCGAGGGTGATATAATCCAGCAAGGTATCAATGGCCGGATAACGATAGCGGTTGATATTGGTCCAGTTCCCTTCTTTCAATATAAAAATACCATCCCCGTTATACTGGTAATTCCAGGCATCATTAACCGCCCCTGCTGTTGCATAAAAAACCTTGTCCGCCACCGCCATTTCGCCGCCGCCAACGGCCTGCGGGGAGCCCGGACTAAAATTCGCATATACATTGTTGTTAGCAATCCGGGAAAGTCCGGCAAACTGATCCGCCACCCAGGGTTCATTATTGACTAAAAGCGCTTTTCGGGGGAAAGACACGGCCCCGGTATTATCCAGTACCCGGTTAACTGCACCGCCGGGATCGAGGATCACCACCCGGCTGATCCCGGTCGTTTGTCGTTCACAAAGCAACAGTTTGTTTTCACTGACTTCCACATTCACCAGGGGCCAGCCATCCTGGTAAAACAGGTTCCAGTTATTTCCATTTTGTATAAACAGGGAGTCGTTTTTCTGTAAAACCATTGTGCCGGAAAGATTCAAAACCTGCTGAACACCCAATGTACCTGGTATTGTTTGCCAGTTCCGGTAATCAGCCGGATCGGTTATTCCGATTGCGGCTTTTTTCAAGCCTTCTGTCGTGGCCGCATAATAAAAACCAGCATCGCTGGAGAAACCGGTGACTTTAACCGGATTGCCCCCGTTTCCAATCAACCAGGTATCGCTGATCTCATACCGGTTTGCATCGACCACGATCACACCGAGTCCGGAAGCGAGGTAAAATTTATCCTGCAATGCATAAATGCGATAGATCGATTTATCTCCCGGTATATTATCCCGCTTGATATCCGGAATATTATAAACCCGGTTGAGCTGGAGGATATCCAGATTACTGTTCGTATATGCCACCAGGAGTTTATCCCGGTTATTATTCAGGCAGATCGTACTGATCCCTGTTTCACTCAGTCCGGTAACCCGGCTGAACCGCTCGGTTTGTGCATCAGTGTAAGTGACTGAAAAAAGGCTGTAAGGAGTGGCACAGAAAATACGCGTATTACCGGCTGCCAGGTCAATGGCACTGTTATACGGCAGGTGTTCCCGCCATTGCCCCACAGGTGCCAGCTGATCCTGTGCGGCTGTAAACAGTCCGGCCAGTAAAAAACAAAGGATGAAACGGGTTCTCACCCCTCAAAAGTATCACAATCAGTCATGTTCCTATTGGGCTTTTTTGCCTTTCTTTGCAGCCTCACAATCCCTGAAACATTTATGTGGTACCGGCTCGGACAATTTATTCTCCAATATCGTATTGCACTCCTGGTTCTTTTACTGGTCCTGACCGGTTTTATGGGCTATCATGCCAGCAAAGTCCAGTTAAGTTATGATTTTACCCGCGCCATCCCGCTCGATAATCCCAAATACAAAGCCTACCAGGAATTCAGGAAAAAATTCGGCGACGATGGTAACCTGCTGGTGATCGGGATACAGACGGATCAGTTTTTTAATGAAAAGAAATTTAATGCCTATTACCAGCTGCTCCGCGATCTTAAAAAAGTAAAAGGGATTGAAGATGTACTGGCGGTTCCTACCGCCGTGAACCTGGTCAAGCAACCGGATGCCGAAAAATTTAAAGCGGTGCCCCTGTTCCCGGACCGAACGCTTACACAGGCTGAGATTGACAGTTCTGCTGCACTCTTCCGCAGCCTTCCTTTTTATGAGGGATTGATGTATAATCCATCCACCAATGCCTGGCTGATGGGACTGCGGGTGAATAAAGACCTGATGGCTTCCAAAGCAAGGGAAGGCGTGGTAAAAGAAATAAACAAAGTGACCGATGCTTTTGGTGAGGTGCAAAACCTGACCATCTATAAAAGCGGGCTTCCATATATCCGGACAGAAATCGCAATTATGCTGCAGGAAGAAATGCGTTTTTTCCTGATTGCGTCGATTGCCTTATCCGCCCTTATCCTGCTTTTGTTTTTCCGCTCCATCAGTGCCACCATACTTTCCCTGCTGGTTGTTGGTATCGGGGTGGTCTGGAGTATGGGAACCATTGAACTGCTCGGGTACCGGATCAGTCTGCTCACTGCATTGATCCCCCCGCTGGTGGTGGTAATCGGGATACCCAACTGTATATATTTTCTCAATAAATTCCATGTGTCCTGGAACCAGTCCGGAGATAAACGGCAATCCCTGGTGGCAATGGTGGACAAAATGGGAATCGTGACCCTGTTTTGCAATGTGGCAGCGGCCATCGGCTTTGCCGTATTTGCCCTGACCCAGAGCCAGATCCTCAAAGAATTCGGGGTGGTCGCAGGTATTAATATCATGGCTTTGTTTCTGATTTCACTGATCCTGATTCCGGCCGCATTAAGTTTTTTACCCGCCCCGAAAACCAGGCATACCAAATACCTCGATAATCCCCGGCTAAACCGCTGGCTGGATCGTCTCGAAAGATGGTCCCTGAACCACCGCCGCCTGATTTATGGCATTACCACGGCCCTCGTAATAGTTTCGTTGTTTGGCATTTACCGCCTGAAAAGCGAAGGTTTCATTGTGGATGATCTGCCAAAATCGGATAAAATCTATACGGACCTGAAGTTTTTTGAAAAGAATTTCAAAGGCATCATGCCCCTGGAAGTAGTGGTGGATACCAAAAAGAAACAGGGAGTGGTCCGCAATCCGGCTAACCTGGAAAAAATTGATACATTCTCCCGTTTCCTGGCCAATATTCCTGATATCGCCCGGCCATTGAGCCTGGCCGAAGGTTTAAAATTTGCCAAACAGGCCTTCTTCGATGGAGATCCGGCCAACTATAACATGCCATCCAGTAATGACTTGGTGGCCCTGTCCCAATACCTCAGTTTTAAAGGAGACACAACCGGCAGTAAAAGTTCACTGGCCACCCTGGTGAACAGTTTTATGGACAGCACCAAACAGCGGGCCCGGATCAGTGTGAATATGGCCGATATCGGCAGTGCCCGGTTACCCGGCATGCTTGACAGTATCCAGGAGATGGCCGAAAAAATCTTTAATACAGACAGTGTGGAAGCCCTGACCGCTGATACAGCAACCCGGGAAGCCAATAAAGAGGATTCCACCTGGGGAAAGCGCCGGTTCGATATCCAGCTGACCGGCACAAGTGTAACCTTCCTGGAAGGTAGCCGGTTTATTATCAGCGGGTTAAAAGACAGTATTTTCTGGGCCTTCCTGCTGATTGCCGCCTGTATGCTGTATTTATTCCGATCCTTCCGGATCCTCATCTGTTCCCTGATCCCGAACATCATTCCGCTAATGATCACCGCCGGGGTGATGGGCTGGGTGGGCGTACCACTGAAGCCCTCCACCGTCTTGGTTTTCAGTGTGGCCTTAGGCATTGCAATCGACGTAACTATCAGATTTTTAGTTAATTATAAGCAAGAATTGCCCGCACAAAACTACGATCTGACCAAGACCGTAATTGAAACCATCCATAGTACAGGTATCAGTATTATCTACACATCATTGGTACTGATTGCCGGTTTTGTAATCTTTTATTTCAGTGAGTTTGGGGGTACCAAGGCATTGGGCTGGTTAACCTCTCTGACCCTGGTCACAGCTACCCTCACCAACCTGGTACTTTTGCCGGCCATTCTTATTTCTTTTATTCGGGTTAAGAAATAGGCGATTTCATTACTTTTACGGCAGGACTGCAGGCTTTTAATGCCCTGTAAGTGCAGCAATTAATTTAGGTTAATTGTCAAAGAGTTGGCGGGAGAATGGTCCCGGGGACCCAGGACGGTCCGGACTGAAAAACTAAGGTTCAAAAAGTCCCCTGTTTTTTGTGTTATTCCTGTAAGGTTCTTTAATTTCAAGCCCCCTTGATCCTTCGAAGGGCCAGGTGGCTTGGATTTCAATTATATACTAAAACAAAAATGCACATGAGAAAACTGTATCTACTCCTTATGGGGGTTGTGTTCTTTGCCACCCAGGCAATGGCGCAACGAACCATTACCGGTAAGGTCACTGATGATAATGGCGCTCCCCTTGCCAATATATCAGTACTTGTTAAAGGAACAACAGTCGGTACGTCTACTAAAGCCGACGGTACTTACTCGCTCAACGTTCCTGCAAATGGACGCACACTTGTATTTTCTTCTGTAGATATGCTTACAGTAGAGGTCAGTATCGGCGCTAAGACTTCAATTGATGCGACATTATTGAAAGAGGATAAGACCATGCAGGAAGTAGTAGTAGTGGGTTATGGTACACAACGGAAAAAAGAAGCCACTGCTGCTATCAGTAAAATTGACCCAACCAATATTGCCCCGCTGGTGAGTCCCAGTATAGACAAGCAACTCGGTGGTCGTACACCCGGATTAAATGTGACCAATCCCAGTGGTCTGGTGAATCAGCCACCTCGGATCCGTATCCGTGGTGTGAACTCTGTTGGGGGTGATCGATCTCCGCTGATTGTACTGGATGGTGTTCCCATCAGTAGTGGTGGATTTGCCGGTTTCACCAATGATAATTTGCTGGCGAACATCAATCCTGCAGATATTGAATCCATTGAAGTTTTGAAAGATGGCAGTGCCACAGCGATCTTCGGATCACAGGGTGCCAACGGGGTACTGATGATTACGACGAAAAAAGGTAAAACCGGTCGTCAGAACTTCAACTACAGTTCCACTTTTGGATTCTCCAAACCGTTGAACCGTTTTGACCTGCTGAATGCCCAGGAGTTTGTTACTATTGCGAATGCGAAACTGGCAGCTGCGAGTCTGGCCAATGGCGCTTTCATGAACAGTGAAAACACCAATACTGACTGGCAGGATGTGGTATTCCGCCCGACTTCACAGGCAAGCACGCATAACCTGGCGCTGGATGGTGGTAATGAAAAAACGACATACTTCCTCTCATTCAACTACCGCTACCAGGAAGGGCTGGTGAAAACCAACACGACTGAGAACTATAATATCCGCGCCAACTTTGAACATAAAGTGAATAGATGGTTGAAGATTACTAATAACATCACTTTGTCCCGTGGATTTGACAAAGACCAGAATAATGGCGGTAACGCGCTCTCCGGAAGTATTGCTGCAGCCCTGAGAGCTTTACCCAATGTACGTTTGTTCAACACAACCCTTCCTCAATTTGATAATTATAACATCCTCCCTGATGGATCTGCATTAGGCAGGGATGCGAACACAAGAACTATCGAGAATAACTATGTAAATATTGGTTATGTGCTGGCGAAAAATAAATTCCGTTCTAAAAAACACCGGATCATCAACAATTTCGCTATTGAAATCAAACCAGCCAGCTGGCTGACCAGTACTACTAAATTTGCTATTGACTATATCACGCTGGATGAGTTTTTACGTCAGGATGCCAAACATGGTGACGGCCGCAGTGTACTGGGTCGTGTTACCAATCAGGCTGCAAATTCTATGTCATGGGTGGGTCAGCAATACATTAATGCCAATAAAACGTTTGGAAAACATAATGTAAATGCTACTGTGGGTATTGAAGCCAGAAATTCGGAATTCAATAGTTTCTCTGCTTCCGGAACCAATGTGGCAGATGCCTTCTTCCAGCAGCAGAATGTAATCAGTGGCAGTTATGTAACTCAGCTCTCAGGTGGTGGTTATTCACAAGGGCCTGGTTTCTTCTCTTATTTTGGCCGGGCTAACTACGACTTTAAAAGCCGCTACTTTCTGCAGTTAAGCTTCCGCAGAGATGGCTTATCCAGATTCGCTAAAGAAAACCGTTTTGGTAATTTTCCCGGAGGTTCAATTGGCTGGAGAGTTTCCCAGGAAGATTTCTGGGCAAAGTCGTTGGGCAAAGTTATCAATGAATTTAAAGTACGGGCTTCACTTGCCAGGGTAGGTAATACCGGTATTCCAGGTGGTAGCTTCCCCTTCCTGAATTTCTATGGCCTTTCTCCTTACGGCGCCATTAGTGGTATTTCTGCTTCACAATCAGGTAATGCTGATCTGCAATGGGAAACCAGTGACAAACTGGACATTGGTTTTGATATGAGCCTTTTCAAAGATCGTATCACGATCGTTTTTGATTACTATAAAAACAAAAACAACGGACTTGTTTTCGCGGTACCTCAGCCCCCGTCTCTGGGTGTTCCGGGTAATCAGATATTCCAGAACGTGGGGAACATGGAAAACAAAGGATTTGAGCTTGCCCTGAATTTCGCTGTAGTACGCAAGCGTGATTTCAATTGGGATCTTGGATTTAACTGTACCAATCAGAAAAACAAATTGCTAAGTCTTCCCAACGGCAATGACATTGTAGTATCCAACGGTACCGGTAATTACAATGTTCAACGTGTTGGACAGCCCCTCAACGCGCTGTATGGTTATCAGTATGTAGGCGTTAACTCTTCCAATGGCAACCCTGTTTATCGCAAAGCTGATGGCACCTTGCTGATGGGAAATATCACCAACTCTTCTTATTTCTCCATAGCTGACCAGAACAGTGCGACCATTGGTAGTGCCGGTAGCCTGGCCAGTGCCGACCGTCAGATCCTGGGTAGTGCTTTGCCTACTTATTTTGGTGGAATTACAAACACTGTCAGGGTTAAACAATTTACAGTTGACATGTTATTCCGTTTCTCCGGTGGCAACAAGATTATGAACATCACCCGCCAGGAATCCCTGCTCAACCAGGGCTTCATGAACAACGGTACAGAAATCCTTCAAAGATGGCAGAAGCCCGGTGATGTAACTACGGTTCCTCGTCTTTGGTACAACCGCGACAACTTCACCAACCTGAATCAGCAGGCTTCCACCCGCTTTATCGAGAAAGGTGATTTCTTCCGGATGGATAACCTGTCGGTGAACTATGAAGTGCCTTCCGCACTACTGAGTCGTCTGTTCAAGAATTCGGTGAAGTCATTCCGTTTCCTGCTGCAGGCTCAGAATCTCTTCGTGATCACTGATTATACCGGAATTGATCCAGACAATATTGATGAAAGAGGACTGGACTATAATACTATTCCTCCGGCCAGAACAATTTCCTTTGGCGTTAATATTGGTTTCTAAAATCATAACCGAAAAAACTGAATACAATGCGAGTAAAAATAATTTCAACCATTTTAATAGCGGGTACTTTACTGATGAGTGCCTGTCAGAAAAAAGTACTGGATCTCCAGTCTTTTTCCCAGCAATCAGATGAATCGGCTTTTGCCAATGCAGATGCCTGTCAGTTATCCATGTATGGGGTTTATGATGCCTGCCAGTCGGGATTCTATGCCGGTGGTGCCGTCAGGGGTTATCCTTTTGGAGCAGCTTCTATTTCACAAGCTGATATGCGGGGAGAAGACATGCTGAATCAGGCAGCCTTCTACCAGATAACCTATGAAGCCACATACAACAACGCTTCTGCCAATAACCAGTATATGTTTGAAACCATCTATGCGATGGTCAACAAAGCCAACCTGGTAATTGATGGCGTAAAAGGGGCTGGTTCAAAAAGCATTATTTCTTCAGCTACTGCTCTTCAATACGAAGCCGAATGTCGTTTCCTCCGGGCCATGGGTCATCACGAACTGGTATTGCATTTATCCTACCCCTTTACACAGGATAATGGAAATGCCATGGGCGTGATCTACCGTGATTTTGCCATTAAAGATGCAGCAACTGCTGAGACGGCCAAAGCTATCAAGCGGTCAACGGTTAAAGTGTCAGACACCTACGCTAAAATCCTGGCTGACCTCGATTTTGCAGAAACCAATCTGCCTGCAACTCCTGTAGTAAACACATCTGGTGTGGCTATCAAAACCTTCCGTGCTTCAAAAGCTGCGGCTATTGCCCTGAAAATGCGGGTAAAAATGCATAAAGGGGACTGGGCTGGTGTAATCGCTGAAGGAAATAAACTGGTTCCGGCCGCTGCTCCTTTTGTCAGCCCGATCGGCGGATGGACCCTGAATGCCACCGTAGACGGTTCATTCAGTACCACCACTTCCAATGAAAGCATCTTCTCTATCCGTAACGACGCTACCGATAACCCTGGAGTAAACGGTGCCTTACCCCAAATGTTAGGCGACCCTGCTTTAGGCGCAAGGGGACTGGTTCGGGTTAGCCCCATTATCTGGAGCGATCCAGCCTGGTTGTGCGACGACTTACGCCGTACCGCATTATACAGAACCAGCGGATCTCCGGTAAACGCCGTATTTACTGTTAAATACCGCGATTATACCAACTCGTCTGACCCGGCTCCCATGATCCGTTATGCAGAAGTCATCCTGATGCTCGCTGAAGCAGAAGCCAGAAATGCGGCTGGTACTTCTGTATCTGCCCGCGGACTGGCTTTACTGAATGCGATCAGAAACCGGGCGGTCACCAACGTGGCTGATCAGTTTACTGCTGCCAGTTTTGCCGATAAAAATGCGCTGATTGCCGCTATCCTTTTTGAAAGAAGGGTGGAATTCCTGGCAGAAGGAAAAAGATGGGGTGATATCTCCCGCCTGGCTAACGACGCAAACTTTGCGCCGATCGCTGGTGGTGGTGTTCCTTCCAAAGTAGGTTCTGGTGGTGCTACATCCGCTATGTTCAACTGTGCCGGTGCTACGTTCACCCGCTCAGTACCTGCCCTGGCGTATTCCAACTTCCGCTTCCTGTGGCCGGTTCCGCTGTCTGAAATTCAGCAGAACGCCAACTACGATCAGAATCCTGGTTACTAATCAACCCCGGATCATCATACTGAAAGCGGCCCCGAATCGGGGCCGCTTTTTTTGTTTGCCTGCGGCAAAATAGGTTGGCCACGAAATGCACTAAAGTGCACGAAAAAATACAGAAAGGCAGGCCACGGATAACACGGATCAACACGGATCAAGAATATTTC
>CAUJFR010000254.1 GCA_963169885.1 Bacteroidota bacterium | reverse complement strand
GGTTATCCATTACTGCAACTGCCATTTCAGTTACTCAATTGCTTACTCGAGATTGATGAGCAGCTCAGTTCCTGGCGTTACCGCCACATGAATATGGTGCACCGCATGATTGGTATGCGCATCGGAACCGGCGGCAGTACCGGTAAAGACTACCTGAAAGCTGCAGCAGATAAGCACTATATTTTTAAAGAAATTGCCCAGCTCAACAGTTTCCTGATGGAAAGAAGGAAACTTCCGGCTTTGCCGTCAGCGGTAGAAGAAGTGCTTGGCTTCCGGCATGGGTAGAAATAAGGAATAAGAAATAAAGAATAAGGAATTAGAAAGTAAATTCAAAAGAAGCAGGGTCGTTTATATAAACAACCATTTCTCAGGAGGTACTTCCTCATTCCTTATTTTTAATTCCTTATTTCTTATTTATTTGAGCGTATACCTGATTCCCAGCCCCCCCCAATTCCCCACAAACCCCCGGGTATCTCCAAACTCAAACGAGGGCTGCCAGTCGATGGAAACGTTGATGGGGGCGCCGTTGAATTTATAATCCAGTCCGAGAACACCATCAATACCAATAAAGCTTCTGTTGCCGTAACGGTCATTATAGAAACCAACGTGTGCGCCGGGACCGATATACCATTGCAGACCGCCGGCATTATTGATAGCTCCGTGAATTTCATATAAACCGGTGATACGGGCGCCTTGTCTCCAGAAATAGCCGATTCCTTCGAGGGCATTATTACCATTTACAAAGTGTTTCAGGGAAATACCTCCGCCATCCCAAACTTTCACCCCGAGGGCTGTCTGGTAACCGGATTGCGCGGAGGATTGCTGACTAAAAAAGATGAAAGCCGCTGCACATAAAAGGCTCTTAACAAAAATCTTTCTCATACATTGATTTTTAGTGGATAAACGATTGCTACCCCCCCCTTTGCCATTACTGTGCCAAAATGGACCTTTAGCGCCGGGAAATACAGATTTAAACGGATTGTTTCCTGGTAATCAATAAATAAAGAGCTACCATAAAAGCGATCATGGCCGTGGTCAGAAAAGTAAAAGCACTCCCAAAACCTGTCCAGACCGCACCGGCAATAATGCTGGCAAACAGGGCCGCAATACTTTCTCCGGAGGTATAAAAACCGATGGCCGTGGCGGTATCTGTGCTGCCGGACAGATTAGTGATCCAGGCCTTGATGACCCCTTCAGTAAAGGCGGCATAAAATCCGTAGAGTGCAAACAGAAAGAAGATAACCGGTATGGATGGATTGAAGGCAAAACCTCCATATACGACTGCAAATAAAATCATACCTGTAATCACCACATACCGGAAACCGATCTTGTCGGCCAGCATACCCGCCGGATAGGAGATGGCGGCATAAAACAGGTTGTAAAACACATAAGCGGCAATGGTGATACTGTCGGCATTAAAGGAGAGTCCGTTTACCTGGATCACCTGATCGCCTATTGCTTCTTTGGTGACCAGTAAAAGGAAAATATCGGAACTGTTAAACAGCGCGAATAACAGTAAGGCAGGTACGATTTTCTTAAAACCCGGACTGGCAATGGTCCAGTATTTCAAAAAGGAGAAAAAATGGCCTTTTCCCAGGGTAGAGACCGGTTGTTTTTTTTCTTTTAACAGGAAGATGAGCAAAACGGACAGGATACCCGGGATAAAGGCCAGCATAAACAGTGTTTTGTACGCACCGGGGTTCATAGCCAGGTAAAACAGTGCCACCAGCGGGCCGATGGCAGCACCTACTGTATCCATACTGCGGTGAAATCCGAAAACACGGGCCTTGGTTTCCCGGGTGGCTTCTGCAGAGAGCAGGGCATCCCTGGCGGCCGTCCGGATTCCCTTTCCCAGCCGGTCCGTGGTCCGCGCCAGGAAGATCCAGCTGACCTGGGTAAAAAACGCAATCATGGGTTTTGACAGGGCACTCATAAAATAACCCAGTTTGACAAAGGGCAGCCGAAGTCCTTTTTCATCACTGAGTTTACCAAAATAGCCCTTGCTGATACCCGCCGTAAAATTCACTACTCCCTCGAGAATACCAATGAGCAAAACACTAAAACCGATTTCCTTGAGGTAAACCGGTATTACCGGATAGAGCATTTCACTGGCAATATCTGCCAGCAGACTCACCATGGAGAGTATCCAGACCGTGCGGGTGATAATACGCATAGTTTGAAGATAAAAGAAAATCAGCAGTTGCTGATGGCCACTTCCGGAGCAACACAATATATCAACTTGAAAAAAAACCTTGTCTGGCAAGCCTTTTGCCTTGTAAATTCAAATTATTTACTTCAACTTTGCCACAACCTGTCTGCCCGTCTTTTCTGAACCGGCGGATATACTGTAGGCAGGTAAATCCGAATTAAATACATGGGACTTTTCAACTGGTTTACGCAAGAAATAGCTATTGACCTGGGTACCGCGAATACCCTGATTATACATAACGATGAAGTAGTGGTGAATGAACCGAGTATTGTGGCGCTGAACCGTAACAATCCCAAGGAAGTGCTGGCGGTGGGTAAGAAAGCCCTCATGATGCACGAGAAGACCCACGAAAGTATCCGGACCGTTCGACCCCTGAAAGACGGCGTAATTGCCGACTTCAATGCGGCCGAACTGATGATCCGCGAACTGATCAAACTGGTTTATCCCAAGAAGCCCCTGTTTCCTCCCAGCTGGAGAATGATGATTTGTATTCCTTCCTCCATTACCGAGGTGGAAAAAAGAGCGGTGCGTGACAGTGCAGAGCAGGCGGGTGCCAAGGAAGTGTACCTGATTCATGAGCCTATGGCTGCGGCCCTGGGTATTGGAATAGATGTCGAAGAGCCCGTGGGTAATATGATCATTGATATCGGGGGTGGTACCACGGGTATTACCGTGATCGCCCTGGCGGGTATTGTTTGTGATCAGTCGATCCGGATCGCCGGTGATGAATTTACGGCCGATATTATGGAGGCGCTGCGCCGTTACCATAGCCTGCTGATCGGTGAGCGTACCTCCGAGCAGATCAAGATCCAGGTAGGTGCTGCCATGAAAGACATTGATAACCCTCCGGATGATTTTGCGGTAAACGGTCGTGACCTGGTAACCGGAATTCCCAAGCAGATCATGGTGAGCTACCAGGAAATCGCCGAAGCACTCGATAAAAGCATTTTCAAAATTGAAGAAGCCATTCTCAAGGCGCTGGAACAAACCCCGCCCGAACTGGCTGCCGATATTTACCGTCGCGGCTTATATATTACCGGTGGTGGAGCCTTGCTCCGCGGACTGGATAAGCGGTTGAGTCAAAAAATAAAATTACCGGTTCATGTAGCTGACGAACCGCTGAAAAGTGTGGTCCGGGGTACCGGAATTGCCCTCAAAAATTATGACAGGTATCCATTTGTGATGAGATAGGCCTCCCCAAACCCCTCCAAAGGAGGGGCTTAAGGACATCGTCCGGAAATATGTTTCCTTTCCAATGTACAATACAGTGATCCGATTAATACTGATTTCAGGAGTACATCCTCAAAAGGGAAGTTGGAGGAACACTTATGCGTAATGTATTTCTTTTTATCAGCCGGTACAGAACATTTTTTACTTTCCTGATCCTTCAGGGAGTATCCCTATGGTTCCTGTTCAGCTTTAACCGCTTTCACCGGGCCAAATTCCTGGGGGTGGCCAATGAAGTGACAGGCCGGGTAAATACCCAGTATAATAAGGTAGAAGACTATTTTGAACTGCGGGAAGAAAACCGGCGGATTCACCGGATCAATGATTCCCTCCTGAATCTCCTGCCCCGCAATTTTATGAAAGCGGATACCAGTCTGCGGGAAGTGCAGGACAGCGTTCCTTTCGACACCCTGGGTCATTACCGCCGTTATTATTTTCGTCCGGCTACCATCGTTTATAATACAGTAAACGGGCAGAAGAATTATCTGCAGATCAACCGGGGGGCCCATCAAGGGATCAAGGATAAAATGTCCGTGCTCAGTTCATATGGTAGTGCGGTGGGAGTTGTAGTAGGGGTGAGCCCTAACTTCAGCCAGGTGATGAGTCTCCTTCACGTGCAGCAGAAAGTAAATGCTTCCCTGAAAAAATCGGGTGATTTTGGTACCATCGAATGGGATGGCAAGGATCCCCGGGTCCTGACCCTGAAGGGAATTCCCCGTAGTATTGAGATCAAGACCGGGGATACCGTGCTGACCAGTGCCTATTCCTTTAATTTC
>CAUJFR010000253.1 GCA_963169885.1 Bacteroidota bacterium | reverse complement strand
TGGCGCTCAAACGGATGAGTACGTTTCTAAAATTATCAAACTGATCCCGGCCGAGATTGTAAGTGTTTACCTGGCGGTATTCAATATTGCCGATAGTAACCGGCAGCAAACCAATGGAAATAACGGACTGCAATGGATGGTGTTTGTGCTGATACTTATCATTACCCCTTTTTATTTAAAAAAGATTGCGGGGATCACCGGGACAAAGCAGATCATTTTTTGCACTATTTCTTTTGTAGTGTGGGTTTTTTCGATGGGAGGTCCGTTGAAAGATGTTATGATCTGGGGGAACACCATGCAGTTTTTAGGGGCTGTATTTCTCCCGATTTATACCCTGGCCATACCATTGGTATATGAAAAATAAGAACCTGCTCTATTCACCTTTAAACTAATTATATTATGAATCAATCACAGGAAACACTGTTAACCAGTATTGAGAAACCCAGGTTTACCGGCAAAACCCTGGTAATGCTGAACCCGGAAAGCACCCAGCGGAAAATTTTCAGCCAAGCGAAGAATGCTTCCCTGCGACTGGCTGCTTTCGGCGAGTACGCCAGCCCGGAGGCTGATTTTAATAAAGCCTTTGATGAAGGCGATGGTATTGTTTTTGAAAAACTCGGTATTGCGGTGATCAATGAACACCGTGAACGGGAAGTAAACATGCTCACCGAGTCAGATACCACGGGGAGTGCTTTCTTATATTCAGAGCCAGAGCGGTATATCTATGCACTCAATGGTCCCTTTGACGATTTTCTGACTGGCTACAAATCGGCCGTGGATGATCTGTATAACAGGCTGGTAAAAAAAGAAGGAACGGATAAACCGGTGTTGTTTCAACAACAGAGCGATAAAAACAACAGCTGGGGAATCAATGCCACCAATCTGCATACCTCTAAGTATACCGGTAAGGGAGTGAAAATTGCCATCCTGGATACCGGATTGAAAACGGATCATCCGGATTTTGCCGGGAGAACTATCGAAACCTACTCCTTTATCACCGGGGAAACAGTTGATGATAAGAACGGACATGGCACACATTGTACCGGCATTGCATCCGGGGATAACAATAAGGGGACAGGATACAGGTATGGAGTTGCCAAAGAGGCAATGATTTATTTTGGTAAAGTATTATCAAACAGAGGTGTAGGAACAGACACGAGCATTCTTGCCGGCCTGGACTGGGCTTTAAGCAACGGTTGCAATATTGTTTCCATGTCTTTAGGGGCCGCACTAAATCCCGGTGAATCTTATTCAAGGGCTTACGATGACGTTGCTAAAAAAGCTCTTAAGCAGGGCACATTGATCATAGCCGCTGCAGGCAATGAAAGTAAAAGGCATCTGGGACAGATTGCACCGGTGGGTCATCCGGCTAATTGTCCATCGATCATGGCTGTTGCCGCGCTCGACAGTACATTAAGTGTGGCCTCTTTTTCCTGTGGTGGCATTAACGGGGATGGTGGCCAGATTGATATCGCCGCTCCGGGGGTGGAGGTTTACAGTTCATGGATTGCGCCGGAGATGTATAAATCCATTTCAGGCACCAGCATGGCCACTCCCTTTGTAGCTGGTATTGCAGGATTGTACTGGGAAGCCAATCCGGCGGCCACGGCATCTGATATCTGGATGTTTTTAACTCAGAACGCTAAGCGGCTGACCCTGAGTGCGTCGGATGTAGGTGCCGGCCTGGTGCAGGCCCCGCAGTAAACCGGAACGCTGATTATTTTGTATATTTAGTATGAAAAATCAGGTGAACATGAAAAGTGAAACGCTCCATTTTATTGCTTCCGTAAACGACGACCGCGTCAAAGATATCAAGACCATCGCCGCCAACCTGCAGAAGCTCGGCTGTCATATTGATTCAGTCCTGAGTTTTTCCGGCATCATCACCGGCTCAACGGTTAAAACCCTATCCCTGGGCCAGTTAAAGATCGACGGTATCAAACACGTGGAGAAGGCGAAGGAGGTGAGGGCGATATAATAGTTAAAAAAAGTTATATAAACAGCGGTTCTTGCTATGCGAGAACCGCTTTTGTATATAAGGCAACAAAAACAAAATGTTTATTCCAACAAATTATTCAAACCCGGAATTTTCCAAATTTAATACCTGATCTGCAAAATCAAAACAATGATAACGGTTAAACACACATCCCCCTTTTCTCATTAGCCGGATATTAAATTCTTTGATTGCATCAGAAACCGGAGGATGGTAAAGAAACTCCTCAAACTCCTGAATGGAAAGTACCACGTTTAGCTGATCCTGTCCCCCTGTTTTGTACACAAGCTCTGTAAGTTCGAGGGTTGGAAACATGCTTTCTAATTCATGAATTGATGACCGATCAAACAAAACAGACTTACAAAGAAACACACTAACAGTTAGATCGCGGAGTTTTCTGCCTTCATAGTTGTAGCTGTGTTCTGTTATACTAAGGGTTTCCTGCCAAAACAAGCTGACACGGCATAATGCCGTATTATTATTAACTTTTGTCAGGCAGGTAAGACTCCAGAATGAGTATTCTGTTTTCCTGGGGAATGGAAGTGTATATAAAATATATTGCTGTACAGCATTCCTGATTGGCTCATAGTATACTGATTTACTCAAGGCCAGGAATCGTTCTGTATATTTCTTTCTAAGTTCCGGGTATTCAAACCTTGGTGTTAACAGACTATCCTTATCCAGTTTATACTGCAGCCATTTATCCTGGTCTTCACGCGAGATAACCAGATCTAAATCAGATTGTCCCGGAAAAATACTGACCAGCGAAATATTTCTGAGGGATTTATTTTGCTTTTCCAGAAGCGAAATCATTTCTTTTTCCACCCGGTTAAGATCGGCAGGAGCGACTTCGCGAAAGCTGACATAGTCAATATCAAGATGTTTTTTCCGGTGAGACGAATATCGGTTGATAACGTTTTTTGCCTGGCCAACATAGTACTCCCCATTAATAAAATGAAGAATATATATCCCACAAACACCTGTATCCTGGAACAGCTCTTTTATGGAATTGCGCGCTCGTACATAATGGCATACAGGGAATCCTGATTCAATGAAATTTTCAGGTATCACTTTCTTATATTTTTTTCAGGAATCTCTCCGGCTTTCGTCCTGGTATCCAGACCGTCATACCAGATCATTGTTGAGATCTCAAGGCCTTTCTGTTTTAATTCTTCAAAACTGAATGGTCCGGTTTTTTGATTACCGTCATGTACAAAGTAAATTTTCATAAAATGGTAGTTGATATTGGTTTATTCCTATAAAGGTATTTATTATTTTTCTTGAATGCAAGTGCTATATGAAACTATAAAAACTGTATTTCATTAGCTTTTTATGGTAACAATTATTATTTTGTTGCATGGCCA
>CAUJFR010000252.1 GCA_963169885.1 Bacteroidota bacterium | reverse complement strand
TTTTATAATCACCAGAATAAAAAAAACCGGGTAAGGCAGGAGCCTTCCCGGTCAATGCAGAAATATATTGAGCGCACATAAATGCAGCTTGGTTCTGAAATAACATGTTGTTCATATAAGCAATTAGCAATCATCTGGCTTTAAGCCCCTGCTTCCGGGCCAGATACAGTCGAAAAACTGTACTAAATAACTACATGTATAAGTAAAAACCGTCCTGAGGCATCCTGAGAACGAAAAATCAGGTTTTCGGTCTATAGGGCTAAAAAAGAAGCAGGTAAATTGCTTTACCTGCTTGCTGCTTATCGAACGATTGCCACGAGAAAACGGTTTAATAACCCGGGTTTTGGTAGGCGGCCATATCAGCTGCGCTCATCGGCTGTCCGTTTACCTGCTGGGCGATCATTTGCAGGTAAGGAATGGGTCTTAATTTATGGTGCTGAGCAAAACTGGCGCTGATATCCGGATTATTGAGCTGAGTACGCTCATATAAAGTTTCCGTCCGAACCAGGTCTTCCCAACGGTAAAATTCCCCACAAAGCTCTCTGGTTCTTTCATTTAGGATAAAATGTATGAACCGGCTGGGGGTCGTGGTAGCGGAAGCCGGGTAGAGTTCACCTGGCGTATTGTTGTCGAATAAAGTCTGGGTGGCCAGGTTAGTGGCTTCCGTATTGGCCAGGCCGCTGGGGCCTCCCATGAACAGCCAGATCTGGGGACTTCTTTCTTCATTCGCTTTATAAGCCGCCCGGCGACGCAGGCTATTAACATAATTCAGGGCACTGGGATAATCTCCCTTTCTGCCATAAGCCTCCGCGATTATGAGGTAGGTTTCTCCCAGCCTTGCCAATGTCCCGTTTCGGATTCCCCTTGCTTCATTATTGGTAGTGGTCAGACGAACCGGATCAGAAAATTTCCACATCGTCAGGTACTTATTATTGGAAAAATCGGTCGTAACCGGTCCTCCGATGGAAGTTTGTTTGTACCTGGCATATACGGAATAATAACGCATAGAAGCCAAAGTCGAGGTAAGTACCGGCATATTGGCAGGGTTCACTATAAAAAGTGCAGCTGAGTCGCCCAAACCAACCCTTGGCTTACCCACGAGTGCGGGTGTTGGCGCATTGGCTACTGTAAATACAGGTAACCCGGTGTTGGATGCTACATTCCTGTAAAAAACAGTCTGAAATGTTTTAAAGAAACGGGAATCATTGACTTTATCAAAAATATCAATTGCATAATCAGTGGGACGTAATCTTCTGAAAGGACGTCCATTAAAGAAATCACGGGTCATCCCTGGCATACCCGCATCATATTGTGTGGGATAATACAAATGCGTGGTATTATTCGTACCTGCCAGGTTGAGGTTGGAACTGAACATGGCGGCGAAAATGATTTCATTGCTTGCATTATTGGCATCAATTTTTGCTTTAGAACTTGCCGGTGGTGTTCCATTCTCACCAACAGCCGGGATTTTTCCATCCGGATAGCCTGCATTAAACAAACCTCCATAATCGGCTTCCAGGGCATGTCCGCTGCGGGCTATCACTGAATCGGCAAATACAATCACAGAATCCATATCCGTTGGTTTCTGACCACGGACATCCGTAACCGCACTTCCGCGGGTCAGGTAGGCTTTGGCCAGGAAATGATAGGCCATGGCCCGGGTGGCACGACCACGGTCCACACCCGTATAACGCCAGGGCAGGCTGGGACCCGCTGAACGGAAATCGCTGATGATCTGCTCATATACGGCAGCAACCGAGGCTCTTGGGAATTCATATTGCGGGGCTGCAGGTACAGTAGTAACCAGGGGTACTCCACCAAATTGTTGTACCATCTGGAAGTAATAAAAAGCTCTTAAGGCTTTCAATTCTGCAATTCGAAGATCCTTTTGTGCCTGGGTACCTAATACACGGGATGTTGGCTCATTAAATGCGGTAATCATTTCAATCCCCTGATTACAACGACGGATACCGGCATAATTATTCGTCCACAGACTATTCACAAAGGCGTCATTTGAATTCAGGTTGGCATCATAATCGTTGTAACGCACATTGTTGAACTGATCACCTTCCCGGAATTCATCCACGCCAAAATTATACATGCAATAGGATTGCTCCCCGGTATATTTCCATTGAAGTGGTGTGTAGGCAGACTTAACCAGGTCTTCCAGTCCGGCATCGGTTTTATAATAATCTTCCGTGAGTGTGGTGACCAGTTCTTCTTTGATAAATTTTTTACAGGAAGCTACCGTGAGCAGTAACGCCCCGGTCAACATCCAGCTTATTCGTTTCATTGTAAGTTTCATATAAAAAGTAATTTAAAGTCGGTTATTGATTATAAATCCATACGTACACCAAAGACAAAACTCTTATAACTATGGGAAGTCGGTCCGGTCTGATTGGTGGTGGTTCCCGGGAACTCCCGATATGGAACTGTTTCAGGATCGTAATCTGAACTGTTATGGATCAGGAACGGATTGACCGCACTGAAATAAACCGCCATATTATTCAGATGTGCCTTTGAGGTAAGCGAACGGGGAACCCGGTAGGTCAGCGTGATATTTTTCACTTTAATATAGGTTGCTTTCCGGTAAGTCAGCGCTTCC
>CAUJFR010000251.1 GCA_963169885.1 Bacteroidota bacterium | reverse complement strand
ACCAGTATCCAGTTACCAACTGTTCAGACTGAATTAATGAAAGCCCTTAAAGCCACAGGTAAACCAGTGGTGTTTGTCATGCTAACCGGCAGTGCTATCGCCATACCCTGGGAAAATGACAATATCCCGGCCATTATCAATGCCTGGTATGGCGGTCAAAGCGGGGGTACCGCGGTGGCGGATGTACTTTTTGGGGATTACAATCCTGCCGGCAGATTACCGGTTACATTTTATAAGTCGGACAGCGACCTGCCAGGTTTCAGCGATTATTCCATGAAAGGAAGAACCTATCGCTACTTTAACGGGGAAGCCCTCTACCCTTTTGGTTATGGATTGAGTTATACCCGTTTTAAATACAATGTAACTCAAGTACCAGCTGTGCTGACAAAAGGAAAACCCGTTACCGTGGCTTTCACGCTGACTAATACCGGTAAAAAAGACGGGGAGGAAGTGGCCCAGTTATATATCACCCATCAAAGCACAGGTCTCAAACCTATCCGGGCATTGAAAGGTTTTCAACGGGTATTCCTGAAAGCCGGTGAAACCAAAAAACTGATGTTTACGCTTACATCCGATCAACTTTCCCTGGTAAATGAAACAGGCGCCCTGTATCAGCCCTCTGGAAAAATAAGTATCAGTGTCGGTGGAGGTCAACCCGGTGTATCGAATAAAACCAGCAGTAATATCGTAACAAAAGATATTACTGTGCTATAATTTGAGCATGAAAAAAAGTCTGCTGCTTCTTTCGGTTTTAGTTTTTCTGAACGTAGGCTATGCCCAGGTTCGTTTGCCCCGGCTGATCCGCGACAGTATGATCTTACAGCGGGACAGTAAAGTGAATGTATGGGGTTGGGCCTCCGCCAATGAAAAAGTAGCGGTAAAGCTCAATAACAAAACCTATAAAACCAAGGCAGATGCGGCCGGAAACTGGAACCTGATCCTTCCTCCAATGAAAGCCGGAGGTCCTTACAGCATGGACATCACCGGCAAAAACAAGATCAGCCTGAAGGAAATTTTGTTCGGGGATGTTTGGTTTTGCAGCGGACAAAGCAATATGGTCCATCAGCTGAATATCCATGATGTTACTTATGCCAATGAAATTGCCAATGCCAATTATCCGCAGATCCGCCAGTTCTGGATTCCCACCCTGACCAACCTGGAGGGGCCACAAGCAGATCTGCCGGCCGGCAACTGGAAGCCGGCTGTAGGCGAAGAGGTGAGGCCTTTTTCAGCGGTAGCCTATTTTTTCGCTAAAAAATTATTTGAAAAGTATCAGATCCCTATAGGTATCATTAATGCGAGTGTGGGTGGCACACCGATTGAAGCGTGGACCAGCGAAGAAGGATTCAGCGATTTTGCTACAGTCAGTGCCATCATTCAAAAAAATAAAGACACTGCATACATTAATAGTTTCAACCGGAGATCCGGTCCGATAAGAGCAAGGCCTCAAACCGACATGGGGATGACGGCTATGTTTAAATGGTATGATCCGGCTTATTCACCCAGGGGCTGGCGGACGATCAATATCCCCGGTTATTGGGAAGACCAGGGTATTAAGGATCTGAATGGGGTGGTTTGGTACCGCAAAGAAATAGATATCCCGGCGGCTATGACCGGTAAAGAAGCAAAGCTATTTCTGGGAAGAATTGTGGATGCGGATGAACTCTATATCAATGGGAAACTGGTGGGGAATACCAGCTACCAATATCCGCAACGACGGTATAAATTGCCAGAAGGCATTTTAAAAAAAGGCAAGAATCTCTTTGTCATACGTGTAACCAATACCGGGGGTAAAGGAGGCTTTGTTCCCGATAAACCTTATTGCCTCTTTGCCGGAACAGACACGGTCGATCTGAAAGGTACCTGGCACTATAAAGTGGGCGATGTATTTGCCCCATTTACCGGAGGCGGTGGCGGTGGTGGACTTTCTTTCCAGAACCAACCAACCGCCCTGTATAATGCCATGGTGTCACCGGGAATTAAGTATACGATTAAAGGTTTCTGCTGGTACCAGGGTGAAAGTAATGCGGGTAAACCGGATGAATATGCGAAATTACTGCCGGCGCTGATCCGGGACTGGCGTACAAAATGGAACCAGGGACCTCTCCCCTTTCTGAATGTGCAGTTACCCGGATATATGGATTACAATTACCTGCCGGTGGAGAGTAACTGGGCGGCTATGCGGGAATCTCAGCTAAAAGCACTCTCCGTTGAAAACACGGCGTTGGTCGTTGCCATTGACCTGGGGGAATGGAATGATATCCATCCTGACAATAAAAAAACCGTAGGTGATCGCCTGGCATTGGCGGCGTTTAAAACAGCTTATGGAGAAAACAGTATTCATTCCGGCCCCATTGCCCAGGAAGTATCCGCTGATGGAAATAAACTGATCATCCGGTTTACCCATATTGGTGCTGGCTTAATGACCAGTGACGGTGAAGAACCGGCTGAATTTGCGATTGCGGGAGCTGATAAGAAATTTGTCTGGGCAAAAGCCTTGATTGAAGTTGATAAAATCGTTGTATGGAGTGACCAGGTGGCACAACCACTCTATGTTCGCTATGCATGGGCCGACAATCCGGTGAACCCGAATTTATTTAACAAAGAAGGCTTACCGGCTTCTCCTTTTCAATTAAGTATCAGATAATATAAATTACGTAGTCTGCATTCCGCTTTTTAATCCTGTTATACATGAAAAAATCAGGTATCGCCTTACTAGGTATTGGCTATTATGCCACGGAACAACTGGCACCGGCTTTCCGGGAAACACAGCATTGTTACCTGGCAGCCGTCATTACAGGGGAACGCAGCAAGGGGGATCATTTTATCAGGGAATATGGGTTGTCCCCTCAACAGATATATACGTATGATCAGTTTGATCAGCTAAAAAATGATCCCTCCATCGAATTTGTCTATATAGTACTCCCGCATCATCTGCATGCAGAATATACCATCAAAGCCCTGGAAGCCGGCAAACATGTGATCTGTGAAAAACCAATGGCGGCTACTGTGAAAGAAGCGGAGCAAATGATGGATGCCGCCCGGAAAACCGGTAAAACCATTTCAATCGGTTATCGCCTGCATTTTGATCCCTATCACCAGGAGATGATCCGTATAGTCAAGGAACAAGTGTTTGGAAATCTAACGGGCATTGATTGTTCATTTTCATTTGTCCCACCCAAAGCTGCCTGGCGACTGAGCAAAGAAAAATCAGGGGGTGGCCCATTGGTGGATGTGGGTATCTATTGTATACAGGCTGTTTGTTATCTTACCGGGCATGAACCAGTAGCCGTCACCGCGCAATCCTTACCGGTAACTGACAGCGAAAAGTTCAATGGGATTGAAGAAACACTATTGTTCCAACTGGAAATGCCGGATGGATTAATAGCAACCTGTCGCACCAGTTTCAGTGAAACCAGCAGTTATTTGCGCATTGACGCAGAAAAAGGATGGGCCGAACTCAATCCTGCTTTTAATTACAACGGACTCGTCATGAAGAGATCGGATGGGCAGGAAACCATCTATCCGCCTTGTCCGCAACAGGCCCGGCAGATGGATGCTATTGCGCTTGCCATACAGAACGGGCAACCATCTCCTTTACCTGCAACGATGGGCTTAAGGGATATGAAAATCATTGATGCCATTTACAAAGCCATGGAATCGGGCAACCGGATTCAGGTTCATTATTAATTTCCTCTCCATTTTAAAAAAAGTACCATGTCACAAAAACTCCGCAGTCATGATTGGTTTGGCCGAAAAGACAAAGACGGTATCATCTACAGAAGCTGGATGAAGAACCAGGGTATGCCTCCGGATTGGTTTGATGGCCGCCCGGTTATTGGTATTTGCAATACCTATAGTGAGCTCACTCCCTGCAATGCCCATTTCAGGGATTTTGCAGAAAGCATAAAAAAGGGGATCATAGAAGCCGGTGGTTTCCCGGTGGAATTCCCTATTATGAGTCTTGGTGAAACCTTACTCAAACCTACGGCCATGCTATTCCGCAACCTCGCCAGTATGGATGCCGAAGAATCCATCCGGGGCAATCCGATTGATGGCGTGGTACTCATGACCGGTTGTGATAAAACCACCCCCTCTACCGTAATGGGAGCCGCCAGTGTGGGATTACCAACGATTGTGGTACCTGGTGGTCCGATGCTCAATGGACGATACAAAGGTCAAACCATTGGCAGTGGTACCCATGTCTGGAAGTTTGATGAAGACATGAAGACCGGTAAAATGACCCAGGAGGAATGTGAGTTTGCTGAAAGTTGCATGAGCCGCAGTATCGGCCATTGTATGACGATGGGTACCGCCTCTACCATGGCCTGTATGGTGGAAGCATTGGGGCTTACCCTCAGCGGTGCATCCGCTATTCCCGCAGCGGACTCCCGGAAAAAAGTAATGGCCCAGCTCAGCGGAAGACGCATTGTGGAGATGGTAAAAGAAAACCTGACCATTGATAAGATATTAACCCGTGAGGCTTTTGAAAACGCGATAAAAGTAAATGCCGCTGTAGGTGGTTCTTCCAATTTCATTATCCACTTACTGGCTATAGCCGGCCGTATTGGTATTGATCTGAAGCTGGAAGATTTTGATGTACTGGGCAGTCATATCCCTCTTCTGTTAAACCTGATGCCCTCCGGCAAATTCCTGATGGAAGATTTTTATTATGCCGGCGGCTTACCGGTGGTCCTGCATGAACTGAAAGAACAATTACATAAAAATGTCGTGACGGTAACCGGCAAAAATCACCATGACAATATCCAGGGGAATACAGACTGTTATAACCGTGAAGTCATCGCCTCCTTTAACCAGCCCCTGATTCCCGAAGCGGGTTGTGTGATTGTAAAAGGGAACCTGGCTGAAAACGGGGCGGTGATCAAACCATCCGCTGCCACCCCGGCCCTGATGATACATACCGGCCGTGCGGTGGTATTTGAAAGTATTGAGGACTACCACAAACGCATTGATGATCCTGAACTGGATATTGATGAAAACTGTGTGATGGTATTAAAATATGTGGGACCTGTTGGCTATCCAGGTATGCCGGAAGTGGGCAATATGGCTTTACCGAAAAAAATTCTGGAGAAAGGCATCCGCGACATGGTGCGTATCAGCGACGGACGTATGAGCGGAACGGCTTATGGCACTGCCGTACTTCATGTATCCCCGGAAAGTGCGATTGGTGGCACGCTGGCCCTGGTACAGAATGGAGATCTGATCGAATTGAATGTACCTGAACGCAGGTTACAATTATTAGTCAGTGAAGAAGAACTGGCCGTCAGAAAAGCCGCCTGGTTGGCTCCTCCGGCCGCTGCCAACCGCGGATATGTAAGTCTTTATATCAATCATGTACTCGGTGCTGACAAAGGAGCTGATCTTGATTTTCTGCAAGGACATTCCGGATCGGCTGTTACCCGTGATTCCCATTGATCAACCCATCGCTTCGTCATTATGAAAAAAATCGCTCCCCTCCTGGTTTACCTGGCTTTGATGGCCGGTTGTAATACTGATACAAAAGAAAAATCAGGCTACCCGACAACCGGTTATATTGAAAGACTGGATCCCGGACTGGACAGTCTAATCCTGAAAGAGGCTAAAATTGAAATCATTGCTACCGGCCTGGATTGGAGTGAAGGCCCGTTGTGGGTGGAGAAAGAAAATATGCTGCTCTTCTCCGATGTGCCACGTGATACCATATTCAAATGGACAGCAACTGGTGGAAAAGAAGTGTACCTTACCCCTTCCGGCTATACGGATACGATAAAGAGAGGAGGAGAAATGGGCTCCAATGGTCTTTTACTGGATCCTTCAGGGAAACTGGTACTCTGCCAATGCGGCAACCGGCAGATGGCCCGGATGGAGGCCCCCTTAAATAAACCTGAACCACTTTATACACCGCTTGCAACCCGTTATGATGGCAAAAGGTTTAGCAGTCCTAATGACGCCGTTTATAATGATGCCGGTGAATTGTTTTTTAC
>CAUJFR010000250.1 GCA_963169885.1 Bacteroidota bacterium | reverse complement strand
TTTATGACCCTTGAAAAGAGGCTCTGAACCGATGCTTGCCATAAAGCAGCGATGACTTATTTTCGGGGCATGGTTTTATTAGATGTCTGCGGGATTGGAAAGGAAGAGAAAACAGGATTTTCCGTAAAGGATATTCATTTTTCCCAGGAACAATACCAGCAAATTGCCATAGTAGGTGAAACGGGATCGGGTAAGACCAGTCTGCTTAAAATGATCGCCGGTTTGATGCAGCCGGACAGCGGTAAGATACTCTTTGAAGGCAGCCGTGTATTGGGCCCTTTGGAGAAACTGTTACCCGGTCATCCCCGGATCGCTTATCTCAGTCAGCATTTTGAATTGCGGAATAATTACCGGGTGGAAGAAGAACTGGAAGCCCGGAATAAACTGACCGAAGCGGAAGCACAGGCTATATATGAGGTCTGCCGGATTACGCACCTGTTAAAAAGAAGAACCGATCAGTTATCCGGCGGAGAACGGCAGCGGATTGTACTGGCGCGTTTACTGACGACTTCTCCATCTTTATTACTACTCGATGAACCGTATTCCAACCTGGACCGTCATCATACCCAGGTGATCAAATCGGTATTGAAAGACCTGGTGGAGCAATGGAGGATCAGTTGTATCATGGTCTCCCATGATGCGGAAGACCTCTTGTCATGGGCCGACCGGGTACTGGTGATGCGGGAAGGACGGATTATTCAGGACGGAAGTCCGGAAACGATTTATCAGCAACCGCTGGATAGTTATACGGCTTCCCTGTTGGGCGAATATAATCTGCCGGATCATGCATTGGCAGCTGTTTTACTCCCGGGCAGCGATATGCCGGCAGAAAAAAAATGGATGCTTCGTCCAGAACAACTGGTCCTGGTCAGTCCGGATCAATCCCCGGTTACTGCCACTATACGTGAAATACATTATTGTGGCAGTCACTATATGGTCCATGCTGAAGTGATGGGGCAGGAATTGAAGATCAGGTCTTCCATCAAACTAAAAACAGGAGAATCGGTTGGTATATCTTTAATCCCCGGAAATCCCTGGTTCATTCAATAAATCAAAAACACATAACGATGAAAACATTATTCTTTCTTTTGTTCAGTCTGACCGGATTGGCCGCTTTCGGTCAGCAAAAAGTAAAACCCATTTCTGTGGCCGACAGCACTAAAAAAATACAGGTAGTGGAAACAGCCTGCGGGCAGTGTCAGTTTGGATTAAAAGAAAAAGGATGTCTGTTAGCAGTACGTATTAAAGGCCAGGCTTATTTTGTGGATGGAACCACCATTGATGAGCATGGAGATGCCCATGCGGACGATGGTTTCTGTAATGCCGTACGGAAGGCAGAAGTACAGGGAACACTTGTGAAAGGTCGGTTTAATGTGACCTATTTTAAGTTATTACCGGCTGTTGTGGTTCCCGGCAAAGAGCAGCATTAACAACAATGAGCTGGAGACAGATACTGCTGTTTTCTGCTGATTTTTTTGGAAAATCGCAGAAAATCATGTAACCTTAGTACTTAAACCAAAAAAATATGACCAGCAAAAAAACAATTTCTGCTTACCGGATGATACTGGGTGCATTCTTCCTGACAGCTGTAATAGCAGTTGGTTGTAATGAAGGCACGGAGAAAAAAGAACCCGTAATCGATTCACCCAAAGTGACAGCGCCTCCGGTGATTGATACACCGGCTCCTCCGATTGATACTTCAAAAATGAAAGAGGCATCCACCAGGCCGGTTAAAACAACCGACTGATCGCTGACCAAACATTATTTAAAAGGTTTCCGTTTTTCGGGAACCTTTTATTTTTTGGGTGAATCCGGAGTATCAGGTGGAGCGGAAGGCTTGACCGGATCAGCCGCTTTTTCAGCCGGTTGTTCAGGTAGCAGTATTTCTTTTTCAGCCTTGGCCGCAGCAGCCGCGGCTTCTTTCTTTACGGTTGCTCCATGCCGGTGATGAATCAGTTTGTGAATAAACCAATGTTCCAGTTTATGATGCAGCGGTATCAAAATGGCCGCGATTGCCACAAAAATCAGGATTTCCAGAACGGGTGTATGATGGGTAAGATTGGCCACGGTAGGGTGGAGGAGCAAGGTCAGGTATTCAAAAAGGAATAAAAGGGATAATACGCCCAACACCCGGATAACTTTAATATGCACATTCACCCGGCTCAGCACCAGGGTGATCAGGAAGAATCCGGGAATGAAAATGGCGATCAGCAGCATCTGCAGTTGTTTGAAACGCTGAGCTCTTTCCTGTCTTTTCTGTTCTTCCATTTCCATCTGGCGGAACTGTTCATTGCTGGTAATAACTTGTGATTCCCTGATCCGGCTTTTACTATTGACCGAATCATTGAGCCCCCGTACATAACTGACATACATAAAAGCACTGTCAATGCTCCGTTCCTGCTGGAAGTGCTGGGTCAGAAATTCAGCCGCCTCCAGTTCTTTATTCAGGAATCCCGCATTTTTGGCCAATTGCCGGGAGGCATTGGCATAAAAGCTGGCAGAGTCCCGCTGATCTGTTTTTTCAAACAGGTTGGCCAGTCCAAGTAAGGCTTCACATAAAATTTCATCATCCTTGGCGGCGGTCAGTAAAACAATTCCGGTTCGGTAATTCCGTGCTGCTTCTGTATAGTTTCCCTGTTTAAGATAGGTATGTCCCAGTCCGGTCATCGAAGTGCCGATCAGGTCTCCGTCACCCAGCTGGTTTGCGATATTGAGAGAAGTGCTGAAATAAGTAAAGGCCGAATCTGAAATATCCACCCGGTTAAACACATCCCCGATATTCAGATTGATATAATAGGTCATGTCCTCCACTTTACTGGCCCTGATCACGGAATCCGCTTTCCGGTAATATTCCAGTGCTTTCGGATATTCTTCCTGTAATACATAGACCACCCCGATATTCATCAGCACGCTGGCCAGGTTCCGGGGTTTATTCCTTTTTTCCTCTATCTGCAGTTTCTGAATGTTTAACTCAAGTGCCCGGGGATAGTTTCCGATTTTCACCAGGGTATTCGCCAATACCCCCAGTGCACGTGATTCCCCTTCCAGGTAATTGATCTTACGGGCCAGGTAGAGGGCTTGCTGAGAAAGAAATTGTGCGGTGTCCGGATTATAACCTCCCATATCACGGGCCAGCTGCCAGAGTAGTTTAACCCGCGCGGTATCCACGTGCTCAAGCCGTAGCAGGTTGCGCATGCTGTCCACATTCGACTGCTGTGCACTGGCCGTAACCGTCTGTAGAAACAGGCAAAAAACAAGCAGGTAGCTGGGTAACCGGTATGAAAAGTTGAAATTCCGTTGGTTCATGAAACAGGTCTTAATCGTTCTAATTTATAGAATAAAAACGGATTACACATTTTTTTGCTGCTTCAGGGGGTTAATATTTTTTTGGGTGAACCGGCTGAATTTGGTAGATTTAATTTTACCTCAAACCTGCTGCTGATGAATCGTATACTCCGGTTTAGCCTGTTGTTTTCAGGTCTGTTTTTTGTCGTTTCCGCCCATTCCCAAACTTTATATGAAATGCGTTATTCGTATACCAGTGATGGGGTAACGGACCGCTTAAGTGCTTTCATATTGAGGAATGATGATGGAACCGGTCTGGTCAGAGTCGCTTATCTCAATTCCGAAGATAATAAGAACAAACTGGTTGAAATGGATATGCAGGAATCGTATGGCCAGGATGCGAATGGAATGGAGGATAGTTCACAACTGGTATTTGTGGGTCTTAATCCCCGATTCATTATTGGTACGACCGATGACGAATTCCTGGAAGATCATTTTGTGTTTAGCTTTAATCCGGATTCGGGTTTCTATGAACCTTCTTTTGTTTTTTCAATGCCAGATGACACATCAACCCAGGTAGGACAGCTTGAAGAAGTCCGGTTCCTGAACCAGGAAGACCTGACCCGGGAACTGGTGATGGAATTTTTTACAGAAGCGGATGATTTTTACAAACAACTCTTTGAAACCACGACCCGCGGCCTCAGCGCGGATGATAAGCAGGCACAACTGCACCTGGTACTGGTAGCCAATACGGAGGATAAGGATATTGGAAAAACGTGTGTGATTGATAAGGATGCGACTTATAAGACATTCAGTGAGATTGCCGAATTCCTTGAAATAAATTTCAAACCAACGGTGATCGCGGGAAAGGATTTCACTAAAGTCAATGTGGATAAAGCCGTTAGTGCGGTCAGGCCGGGGCCCAATGATATTGTTGTTTTTTATTATTCCGGGCATGGATTTAATGATGTGGATGAACAATACCAGTTTCCTTACCTGGATTTACGGGACAAAAGTTTTCAGAAATACGGGGGAGCCTTTACCCTTAATGTAGAAACAATTTATCAGAAACTCCGGTCAAAAGGTGCCCGGCTCAACCTGGTGATCAGTGATTGTTGCAATAAGGATCCGACATCCGGTGCACTGGTCAGTTCAGAGGGGGCTTCCACCCGTACATCCTCCATTGGCTGGAGTATGGAAAACTGCCAGGCCTTATTTATGTCAAAAAAACCAACTTCCATACTAATGACAGCTGCGCAAAAGGGCGAGTTATCTGCCGGCAATCCTTCAGATGGTGGCATTTTTACTTTTATTTTCAGGGAACAGCTGGAGAAAGCATTGGGTCCTTTTACCCGTAACCCCAACTGGAGTAACCTGGTACAGTCGGCTAAAAAGGAAACGGTGAATAAAGCAAAAACAACCTGGTGCAATAAAGAGAAGAGGATCGTTTGCGTGCAAAATCCTGTTTTTAAAATGGAATAACGGATTTTTAGTAGCGCCATATTCACTCGCCGATATTCTTCCGATTAAAATATCTTTGGGGTATAATCACTGCACATGAAAAAAAATTACCACATAGGAACCGGATACATTATGTATCCGGTTATTTTTTTGTTATTCATTGCTATGCCTGTTGTGCGCGCCCAGTCGCTCCGGGTAGAACCCATGAACTGGTGGGTGGGGATGAAGAATCAGCAACTACAGTTACTTGTTTATGGGGAAGGCATCGGATCCTCCACGCCGGTATTGTCATACCCTGGTGTAAAACTGGAGAAAGTGCATAAGGCGGAAAGTCCGGATTATCTCTTTTTAGATCTACGGATCATGGGAGGCACCAAACCCGGTAACATGGTTATTAAATTCAATAAGCAGGGAAAAACCATATCCACTTATAATTATCTCCTGGCTTCCCGGAATAAAGACAGGGCTGCCGTGAAAGGATTTTCTTCCAGCGATGTGATCTATCTGATTACCCCGGACCGTTTTGCCAATGGAGATCCTTCCAACGATGTGGTGGAGGGGATGCGGGAACAACGGATCAACCGCACCAATGATTATGGCCGCCATGGCGGGGATATCCGGGGATTGATCAATAACCTCGATTACATCGCCTCCATGGGATTTACCGCGATCTGGCCAACACCATTACTGGAGAATGATATGCCGAATGCTTCTTATCATGGGTATGCCATCACTGATTTTTATAAGGTGGATCCTCGTTTTGGTACCCTGGAAGAATATAAAGAATTAGCCGACAAAGCCCGGCAGAAAGGGTTAAAACTGATTTTTGATGGGGTCGTCAATCATTCGGGTTCAAAATACTGGTGGATGAATAATCTGCCATTTAAGAACTGGATTAATTATACCGATTCCATCCGGATCACTAATCACCGCCGGACGGTTAACCAGGATCTGTATGCGGCTGCAGCGGATAAGGAAAGTATGGTCAGGGGCTGGTTTGTCAGCCAGATGCCGGATATGAACCATGATAATCCGTTTTTGTCCACTTTCCTGATCCAGAACAGCATCTGGTGGGTCGAAACCCTCGGACTGGCCGGAATACGGCAGGATACCTATCCTTATTCGCAAAAAAAATTCCTGGAGCAATGGACCTGTCAGATAATGAATGAATATCCGGGATTCAGTATTGTAGGGGAGGAGTGGAGTACCAATCCGGTTATTGCAGCCTACTGGCAAAAAGGGAAACCCAATACCACCGGCTATGCGGGTTGTCTGAAAAGCACAATGGATTTCCCTGTTCAATCGGCATTGATGCAGGCGCTTACAGAACCGGAGTCATGGGACAAAGGACTGGTGAAGCTCTATGAAGCCCTGGCCAACGATTTTGTATATGCGAGTCCGAAAGACCTGCTGATATTCGGAGACAACCATGATATGGACCGGGTATTTACTTCCTTAAAAAAGAATCCCGAACTGATGCAGATGGCCATGAGTTATCTGCTGACTATCCGGGGAATTCCGCAAATCTATTATGGTACGGAACTGCTGATGGAGAATTCAGCCAAGCCTGGTGATCATGGGTTGATCCGTTCTGATTTCCCAGGTGGATGGAAGGATGATACCCTGAATGGATTTACCGGGGCGGGTTTATCTGCAGAACAACTGGCATTGCAGTCTTACCTGAAAAAATTATTAAACTGGCGGAAAAACAAGTCCGTGATCCATAACGGAAGAACCCTGCATTTCGGGCCGGCTAACGGGGTATATGTGTATTTCCGGTACACCGAAAAGGAGACTGTAATGGTGATATTGAATAAAAACACCGGACCGACCCAGCTGAACACAGATCGTTTTGCGGAAATTTTAAAAGGTAAGAAAACAGGGACGGATGTCATCCGGGGGGGGCAGTTTTCACTCAGCCAGGGATTGAATGTACCTGGACGGAGTGCTTTAATTCTCGATATAAAATGATTTCAGCTTTCCGATGATTAAAAGATGGATATAAAAAAAGCCCCGGTATCACCGGGGCTTTTTGATTGTATACGATTTACATTAAAGTTTGTAATTCACGCCGAACATCAGCATGTTAGTCGTCATTTTATAGGAGATTTTACTGCCAGGTACAGCGCCGTACGGATTCGTATTGGTAATCCAGCCCGGATGCAGTAAAGCACCATCCAGTGAACCGCCGCTGCTGCCATGATGGAACACGCCATTCAGGGTCAGTTTTTTGCCGGCTTCAAATCCGAAACCAAACTGGAAAGCATGTTTGATGATAGCGGTGGCCGGCAATGAGAACATGGCCAGTTCAGAAGTGATCGGGTTTGAACTGTAGGTATAACCAATCCGGAAAGGCATTGCTTTTAACGCTTTGTATTGTACACCGGCGGATACGACTGAAATATTCTCCCACCCAAAACCGGCAACGGATGCGGTAGGCGTCCATCCTTTTGTATCAAAACCTTTCGTGTTTTTATAATTGATAAACCGGTAATCAAGCGCAAAATCAAACATCTTGTTTGAATAGCCAAGACCGGCAGAGGCGATGGCCGGGTAGTTCATTTTAAAATCCACATTGGGCGCCTGTGAGCCATCGGCATAGAAATTTTTGAAATTAAAATCCTGGAAATATTGCTGGGATTTATAGGAAGCACCCAATTTAAATCCGGTTCCGGAATTAAAATAGATACCAGCCTGTCCGCCGATTCCAAGCGCCGTAGCTTTGTCAGCACCGGGATAGCCCTTGGTGGAACTTGGAGAAGATAGCGGGTTGGGTAATAATTCAAGGGCCGAATAATTAAAAGTAGGAGCGAGACCTACGGAGACCTTGTCATTTAACTGGTAAGCCCAGGTAAGTCCCACCTGTAATAACTGGTAATCTGATTTCACCTGACCGAATCCGCCTGATTGTTGCGGCATAGTTACCGGGTTTGTGGCACTTTCGGGGAAGGTTACCCCAAAACCGCTGATGCCATAAGCAGAAACACCAAAATGACTTTTGCTGTTTTTCTTAGACCATACCATTGCCAGGTTTGGCATTAAAGACATTCCTCTGCTGTCTTTTGTTACACCTGAGATATTGCCACCGGGAGTGGGCATGGTGGAACTGACCTGCGGGGATGAGCCAAACATTCCGATATTGAGTGAGATGGTTCTCCCGGAAAAAGCGGTTATTCCGGCCGGGTTCCATTGTAAGGCACCATTGATATCCAGTACCTGTCCGGTGGAAGCCCCACCCATTGACATATTATGGGCACCAACGCCCTGCATAACGTGCCCGGTTTGGGCAGACAGACTAACAGTTGTACTTGCAAGTAGCAAAATAGATACAATCTTTTTCATATAGTGGTATTTAAATGAAGCGGCAATCCGCATATAAAAGTAATAAAACTACCTGAGAGCAAGACTGGCTTATGTGACCGGTATCACATCCGGGGACAAATCATGCGGGTTTATGACGAATAACAGGATGGACCGGGACAAATATCAAACCGGGCTTTTGACTCCTGTAAATTCCGTTTATCCGGATCAGTCAATGGCAGAAAGATGTCTGACCATCGATTAACAAGTATCAGGTGGACAGATAACTTTTGTCATGGAATTGAAAGAAGACTTATTTCTATTTTCGTCACGGCATTTTTTTTTAACCCATTCGTTAAAGCTTAATTTTTTTGCAACATGAAACAAGAATACTGGATCAACGTAAAACATGTGGACAATCGCCTCGTCATTTATCTTAATGGAGAAACCGTATGGGACAGTGGTATCGTGCATGATGACCCTGCCCTGAACAAGTTTATTGAGATCACAACCCAGTTGAATGAACACAGTGGTCATACCAGTGAACTGATTTTTGAAGGATTCAATGATGACTATACTTCCAATGGAGATGAAGGCGCCCTGAATCCCTGGCATTTCAGTTACCGGGTATTTAAAAGAACGGTGAATGGAAACGGGGAAGTGGTGGGCGAATCTGAACTGGTGAATCCCTACAATGAAAAGCACCTGTCCAATCCAAACACCAGGGCGATCAATAACAGCTATCAGCTGGTATTGAAAAGCGGGGAATACAAAGTGGTATCCAATGCCCTTTCCCAGCAGTTCTATAAATAAGTGAACGTTAATTTTTAATATTACCAACCGGTTAAGCGGTTGCTCTGATTAGCACAGGGATGTATCCGTGAACAGGTACATCCCTTTTTTTTGCCCGTTTTTCAAGCTGTTTACAGGCTCCGGGAGGCCATTCACCGATTTGGTGGTGCAGCACATTTTTCCTTTGGCTAACTTGAATAAAATTTGAAGTATGCAGACAATACTCGGGGCCAACGGAACCATAGGTTCCCTGCTGGCAAAAGAACTGGTGGCTTATACCCGTAAGATCCGGCTGGTAAGCCGTAATCCGGTTAAAGTAAATGAAGGGGATGAGCTTTTTCCGGCTGATCTCAATGATCCGGCTATTGTGGAAAAAGCGGTGGCCGGTTCAGATGTGGTATACCTGCTGGTCGGATTTGATTATAAATTGTCCGTTTGGCAGGAAAAATGGCCGAAGCTGATGCGCGCCGTTATAGATGCCTGTATCCTGCATAAAGCCAAACTGGTATTTTTTGATAATATCTACCTGTATGATGTGGGGGCAATCGGTCATATGACCGAGGAAAGTGCGGTTAATCCTCCGAGCCGGAAGGGGGCAGTCAGGGCGTTGATCGCCAGGATGCTGATGGATGCCGTAGAAGAAGGAAAACTGCAGGGTCTAATTGCCCGTTCAGCTGATTTTTATGGTCCCCGCAATGAAAAAAGTTTTCTGAATGAAGTAGTGTATAAGAATTTCAGAAAAGGGAAGACCGCCAACTGGTTTATGAATGCCGATAAAATACATTCTTTTACCTATACACCGGACGCGGCAAAAGCTACGGCCTTGCTGGGTAATACGGAGGATGCCTGGAACCAGGTCTGGCACCTGCCAACCGATCCCGCAAAAATCAATGGTCGTCAGTTGGTATCATTATTTGCCCGGGAGATGAAACAACCGGATAAAGTAATGGTGATACGGATGTGGTTACTTAAAGTGCTGGGCGTATTCATGCCACTGATGCGAGAAATGCCGGATATGATGTATCAGTACGACCGTGACTACTACTTTGATTCAGCTAAATTTCAACAACGTTTTGGAATGAGCCCTACAACTTATGTGGATGGGGTTAAGGCCATTGTTCAGGACGGGGCATAAAGCATACAGTGATCATTCCGCAAGCAGATGATCACTGTATGAATTGTATCAGTGTACGGATGAACGAATCAGATAACCACGACACTGTTGGTGCCGCCGTAAATATTGGGTAACTGGTTGTCTGCTTCAGGATCGCTGATCCATTCAGTTGCGTTCACCAGGTATTTGAATTCGTGGGTGGAATCTTTTGGCAGGTTTACATCTGCACTGAAACTGCCATCTTTCTTACGGCTCATAATGACTGATTCTTCCCAGTTGCTGTTGAGCCCCAGAATTTCAATCGTTTCAGCATTTTCTACCTGAAATGAGAATTTTACCTTGCAATAATCTTTTGTTTTGTAATAGGTCTTGGTTACCATTTGCCGTTTTTTGGGTTAAAAAATATACGTAATTCATTGACAAACAGCAATCGGGGAGTATTCAGTGGGGTACAAGTATCCGCTTTTAATACCCGGAAAGTAAAAAGGTAACCCGGCTATAAAAGTGAGCTGTTAACAGGTTATCCACTACATGACGCAGATAAAACAGCTGTCAGCAACAATTTTCCGCTAAATCATTCGTTTATAACGTAATCCAATTATTGAAAAACCAAAATCCGTCGTATGAACTACCTGAAATTTAATGATCAGGCATTTATTGCCGAGTCATTCAACATGGACGAAGATTTTACATTTCAGTCCGCCAGGCTGGCTTTCTTCAAAATTAATTCTTACAAACTTTCCCTGATCAATGCTTCATTCTGTGTCACCCGTGACGAACTGAAGAACAGTATCAGCAATAGTCTGTTGAATTACACGAGTCCGGATAATGTCTTACTGACAACCGGTTTCTTTAATCAGGAAATAGAAAATTAGCATAACGCTGCGGGATTGGATACCCTGCGATTTCATATGCCTGCGAACCGGGCATTAAGAAGCTGTCTCTGTAAGAGATGGCTTTTTTGGTGTTGGGTGTCGGGTGTCAGGAAACAGCCCTTATTTAGAAGGTGTTCGGTGTTAGCTGTTAGGTGTTAGGAAACAGCCCTTTTTTGACAGGTGTTCGGTGTTAGCTGTTAGGTGTTTGGAAACAGCCCTTATTTAGAAGGTGTTCGGTGTTCGCTGTTAGGTGTTAGGAAACAGCCCTTTTTTGACAGGTGTTTGGTGTTCGCTGTTAGTTGTTAGGAAACTTAGAAGGTGTTCGTTGTTAGCTGTTGGGTGTCAGGAAACAGCCCCTCCTTAGTACTTGTATCATTAACAATAAACAGTTCCTCGTTTTAAGAAATCCCCCTTCTCGTTTCTCGCTTCTTGCTTCTCGCCTAAGCTGGTTTTGGCACTGAAAACGAGAACGTACTTCCTTCGCCGGGCTCACTTTCAATATAGAGCTGACCACAGTTTCTTTCCAGTAACTCTTTGCAGATCATCAGTCCCAGAGCGGTCCCGGATTCGCTGGCTGTACCCGT
>CAUJFR010000249.1 GCA_963169885.1 Bacteroidota bacterium | reverse complement strand
TGTATGTTCAATGATCACATACGCACCGCTGTTGAGGTTAACCGTTTTACCAAAGGATGATTTCACCTGTTTGGTGATACCAAAGGAGTCGAAAATGGGCGATCCGTTCTGATAAAAGGAAATGATATCCGCTTTATCCGGTGCGATCCGCTGGATATAACTTTTGGTGTCCGCAAAAATCGTTTTATCGTTTACCACGATCCGGTTGAAGTCTTCGTTGAGCAGGTCGCGTAGTATACTGGTGGTCTTGGTCTGCTCACTGAGGATCTTGGCCGGAGCCACCGCCCCTTTAAGATTGGTTTGGATGGTTTCCCACATTTCCACCAGTGCAGAAAGGTCTTCATGCAGTTCGGCGGTATTCTTTCCTTCCGCGGCAGTCCGTACGATCACCCCAAAATTTTTGGATTTGATCGCTTCCACAATTTTCTGCAGGCGTTTTCTTTCTTCAGAAGAATGAATCTTCCTTGAAACAGCTACAATGTCATTGAAGGGGGTAAGTACCACGAAACGGCCTGGCAGGGAAATTTCACAGCTGAGGCGCGGGCCTTTGGCAGCAATGGGTTCTTTGAGAATCTGAACGAGTATATGCGGCTTACCACCGAGCACTTCATTGATCTTTCCGGTCTTTACGATCTCGGGTTCAATCGTGAATTTGCCGAAATCCAGTCCCTGCTCCGATTTGTTGTTCATACACATAGTAGTGAACTTCAGGAGGGATTTGGCATAGGGGCTCAGGTCGGTATAGTGAAGGAAGGCGTCTTTTTCAAAACCCACATCCACAAAAGCCGCATTCAGTCCCGGAATCAGTTTTTTGACTTTTCCGAGATATAAGTCGCCCACAGCAAAACGTGCATCCGTTTTTTCGTTATGCAGTTCTACCAGCTTCTTGTCTTCCAGCAAGGCGATTTCAACACCTTGAGGAGCCGCATTGATAATTAGTTCTTTGTTCATTACAGCTTACATAAATGAAACACCTTAGTGCTGTAAACACCAGTTGCCAGGCATCCGTATGGAATGCGGGGTTGTACCTGTAGAAAATTTGCGGGTTAATCTGGGCGGGGTGCAAACGAATACGGCGAAACAACCGGTGAACTGAATAAAAGAGTTTAAAAGTTTAAAAAGTTGAAGAAGTTTAAAAGGTTTCAGAGATTATCTAACCTCTTGGACCTTTTAAACTTTTAAACCTGTCAACTTACTTATTTCTCTTCTTATGACGGTTCTTTCTCAGTCTTTTTTTACGCTTATGCGTCGCAATTTTATGACGCTTCCTTTTTTTACCACAAGGCATAATCAAATGAATTTAAATACTTGTTTATAATAAGTTTACTTATCCTCTTTCTTCAGGTCTTCAATCCGCTGTTTTACGGCCACTTTTATTTCAGGCATATTAATCAGGCTGAGGCTTTTATCATACCAGCTGATCGCGGTTTTGAATTCCCTTTTACGTTCATAGAGATCAGCCATCAGCAGGTGGGATTCCCAGTTTCCCGGCTGAAGCTTTATCACCGTCTCTAAACGGCTGATCGCTTTATCAAATTGTCCGGATAACATAGACCCTTTTACCAGGGTCAGCTGTGCATATACGTTGGTGCTGTCTTTCTGTACCACTTCCCTGATTTTGGCGATGCCTTCCATGGGATTGGAAGTGATATTGCCAAAAAGGTAACAGGCGCCGAGCCCAACTTTTGCGGAATCATTATCCGGGTTAATCTTCAAAGAACGTTCAAACAAATCTTTGGCCTGCAATGCTTTCCACATCCTCCGGTTGTCCAATTGGTCGTTTTGCAGGTCATCCAAAAATAAGCGGGCTGCAAAGGTCAGGCTTTTTTCCGAATTTTCCAATCTTGCTCCTTCTGCTTCATACCAGGCATAGGGCTCAAAGAACCGTGCAGAGTCTTTCCAGAAATGCGATAATTGGTGATAGACATTGAGTTGCTGACCTTTAACATCACCCCGGGTTATACTGTTCTCCAGATTATTGATCCAGATCAGTTGATTGGGGGTCAGGTTTTTTTTGGCTTGTAATAATAAAGTGTCGATTGAAAAAGTGGATGCTGCCGGACCGTGATCATGGCCATCATCTGCAGAATGCTGCTGATTATCAGCAGCTAAAGCAGGTTTGTTTACAGGAGTAATCCGTGCAAACTTAAAAATGACTAAAGTCAGCAATCCTGCTACAGCAAGTGTAATCCATTGAGGTTTCTTCACAAATCAAAAATTTCAGGATGCAAAAGTACCTCAAACGCCCTGATATGCGGTTAAATGTGGAAGGATTATTTAAGCGGCTTATTCAGCATCTTCTCCAGGTCCGGCATCAGGTTTGGGCTCTTTCAGCTTTTTCACTTCTGCTACAAACTCTTTGGCGGGCTTAAAGGCAGGGATATAATGCTCAGGTATATGAACAGCTATATTCTTTTTAATATTACGACCGATTTTAGCAGCTCTTTTCTTGGTAATAAAACTGCCAAAGCCACGGATATAAATATTTTCGCCGGCAGCAAGGGTGTCCTTTACTTCTTTAAACATAGTTTCAAGAGTAACAAGCACATCTACCTTGGGTATGCCTGTTTTTTCAGAAATCTGATTTACCAGGTCGGCTTTTCTCATTTTTGATGGGTTTAATTGGTTTACAAAGACCAATTTAGAACAAAATTAGATGATAGTCAACTAAATAGGAATATTTTTTTTCTTCTAATCCGGAGATTTTTCCCAAAATCCCGGATATTTAACCCCCGAAACCAGCGAAAGCCCCTTTTTTCATGTTTACACCCCCCTCAAGCCTGTCCAAAAAAGCCTTTACCAAGGGATTACTTGAATGGAACCGGGAGCAGAATACCCGGGAAATGCCCTGGAAAGGGGAAAAAGACCCTTACCGGATCTGGATCAGCGAGATCATACTGCAACAAACCCGGGTGGAACAAGGGCTTGCTTATTACAAAAATTTTATCCGGACTTTTCCAACTATTCAACAACTGGCGAAAGCACCAGACGAAAAAGTGTTCAAATGCTGGGAAGGTCTCGGCTATTATTCACGATGCAGAAACCTGCTGACCACCGCGCGATTTATTGTAAAGGAAAAGAAAGGGGTATTCCCTGATCAATATGAAGAGATCCTGCAACTGAAGGGGATCGGTCCTTATACCGCCGCCGCAATTGGTTCTTTTGCTTTTAAGTTACCCTATGCGGTGGTGGATGGAAATGTATTCCGGGTGCTCAGCCGTTATTTTGGCATAGACCTGGCTACGGATACTACGGAGGGTAAAAAAATATTTTCCTCACTGGCACAGGAATTACTTGACACAAAGCAACCCGGACCCTATAACCAGGCGATCATGGATTTCGGGGCCGTGATTTGTAAACCGGCAACACCATTGTGTAAGAACTGTATGCTTCGAAAAAAATGTGTGGCACTGCAGCAAAAGCGGGTGGATGCACTGCCAGTGAAACAAAAAAAGACGAAGATCCGCGAAAGGTGGTTGAATTATTTTGTGTTGATATATAAGGAGGAAGTCGCCATTCAACAACGTATTGCCAAAGATATCTGGCAGGACCTGTTTGAGTTTCCACTGATTGAAACAGCAAAAGCCGTAACAAAAGAAAAACTCCTGAAATCTGCCCCGCTGAAAAAATGGATGGGGGATGCTGTTATCTTAAAGACTTCAGCGCCTGTAACTGGACGCCAGTTGCTTTCTCACCAGCTGATCCATGGACAATTTATCATTCTGTATCCTGACCGGAAACCTGATCCAGGTAGCGGCTGGCAATGGGTGAAAGAGAATAAGTTAGGTGCGTATAGTTTCCCCGGACTGATTAATCAGTATCTCGATACAGACTTTAGAAAATAAAATGAAAACGCCTGTTAAAAACAGGAATTGGGTCCCTTTTTTGTTGTTTCCGCTAAAAAAAGGAATTAACTTTAAGACGATTGCAGCCCTTAGATGAATTTCTAACCAAAAGAATACATGTATGAGAGGTGTAAACAGAGTGATGCTGATCGGAAACCTGGGTAAGGATCCGGATGTACAGCATCTCGAGGGCAATATCGCGGTGGCCAAATTTCCCCTGGCCACTACTGAAACCTTTAAAGACCGCACCGGTAAGCTGGTCTCGCAAACCGAATGGCATACCGTGGTGCTCTGGAGAGGACTGGCCGAACTGGCCCAGAAATACCTGCATAAAAGCAGCCTGGTCTATATTGAAGGCCGGTTGCGTACCCGCAGCTGGGACGACAAGGATGGCAACCGTAAGTTTGCCACCGAAGTGGTCGGCGATAACCTGATCATGCTGGATAAACGATCTGATGGAGGTGCCTCCGGAGAAGGCGGCAGTATGGAAGGTATGGGCGGTCCGGATATGCCCCTGGGTGATCCGGGCGAAAATCTCCCCTTTTAACCATAAACGTTAAATACAATACATTTGCAGAATAACGGCAGGACCCTGGTGCTGCCGTTAGCATAACCGGCCATCCGGTTCCTTTAAATAAAATCCATAGCATTGGAAATTCATCCGGATATTCTTTCAGTTACAGAGCTGCTTTATTTCCTGTTATCGGTAAATATTCAGGGCACCGCTTTTCT
>CAUJFR010000248.1 GCA_963169885.1 Bacteroidota bacterium | reverse complement strand
ACCACCAGGTTGTGCCACTGGGTATCTGTGACTTTCTCCCCTTTGGCATTACGATAAACCTCACTGGTGGCTACCGAAAAACGGGCCATTTTTTTGCCGGTTTCGAGCGTTTTGATTTCGGGCGCATTGCCCAGATTGCCGATCAGCTGTACTTTGTTTTTTAATGCGAACATAAATTTGAATTTGTGTCCCGGGTATTTCACCGGAACGGTTAAGGATTTATTTATTTCAATCACCGGGGACGTCACGCCGGATGACGGGACAAAAATGGCTTTCCGATGATCCCTTACCCGGTTTTTACCCGTTTATTCCCGAAACTAAACGGGTAAAAAACGTTTGCACACGGATCGGGCTGATGTAATTTGAAAACCTGAAAAAAGCAATTATGGAATCAATCCAGACAGAAAAAAGAAGCTGCCTGTCCTGTGGAAACCAACTGAGAGGACGGGTTGATAAAAAATTTTGTAACGACTACTGCAGAAACAGTTACAACAATGTCCAGAAAGCCAGAAACGGGTATAGCCCCATTGTCAGGAATATAAATAATGCCCTGATAAAAAACAGACGGATCCTGGCGAATGTATTATCGGACCGGATGGAAACCGCAAGGGCCAACCGGGATAAATTGCTTCGTTTAGGCTTTCATTTCGGGTACCAGACCCACGTGTATACCACCAAAACGGGACGCTGTTATTATTACTGTTATGATTATGGGTACTTAGCCCTGGAGAATGACTGGTATTTGATCGTAAAGAAGAAAGAAGACTAAGATTTTGCTATTACTTTTGCAGCATGTCAAAACCCGTCATCTGTATCGGAGCCGCCCTGGTCGACGAACTCTTCCACGCCACTTCTGAAATGCTGCTGGCCACCACCAATGATGCAACTGTTACCAAGACCGCTGGTGGAGTAAGCCGTAATATCGCACATCAGCTCGCCCTGCTAGGGGTACCGGTACAACTGATTACTGTAGTAGGAAATGACAGTGACGGGGAGTGGATCAAAAAGGGCTGTTATGAAGCCGGCGTAAAAATGGATGCCAGTATTACCAAAGACGGACTAACCGGTAAGTACACCGGTATTCTGAATGTGGATGGCTCCCTGTTTTCCGCATTCCTGACCAATGCAGCGAATCACCTGATTACACCCGAACACCTTGCTGCACATACAGACATTTTATGCACAGCCTCGTATATCCTGGCAGATGCAAATATCAGTGTGGACACGGCAGAATGGTTATTGGCTTTCAGTCAGCAAACCGGTATTCCTTTTATACTTGAACCCGTATCTGTACCGCCGGCCCGTAAATTCCGGCATGTCAATCTTGGTGGGTTATATATGGTAACCCCGAATGAAGATGAATTGCCGGTTCTCTGTTCGGAACAAGCCACCATGACACAAATGCAGATCGAAGAACTGCTGGACAACGGGGTACATAATATCTGGCTGCATAATGGAAAAATGGGGTCCGCTTTATATAAAAAAGATAAAGCCATCACCCTGCATGCCCCGAATATTGAAGTCCGGGATTGTACAGGTGCCGGTGATGGATCCCTTACCGGATTCATCCTTGGTAAGTACCTGAACCTCGAGGATATAGACTGTCTTAAGCTGGCCCACACCCTTTCCGCCGAAATTCTGCAGGTGAACGGTGCCATTGCCACCCACCTGAACCAGGAAAAACTACTGAGTCTTATTCACGAATACTACCCCTCCTGATGCATCCCTATTTAGACATACACCCCGAAGTACAGCAGGCATTGGTTGCAGGACAGCCCGTGGTCGCGCTAGAGTCCACCATTATTTCCCATGGAATGCCCTATCCAAAAAATGTGGAAACCGCATTAGCTGTTGAAGCGGCGGTGAGGGATACGGGTGCCATACCAGCTACCATTGCTATTTTCAACGGGAAATGCTATGCCGGACTGACGGAGGAACAGATCCGCTATTTCGGTCAGGCGGAGAATGTATGGAAAGTGAGTCTCCGGGATATGCCCTATGTGCTCAGTAAAAAATTATACGGAGCCACCACAGTAGCCGCCACTATGCGGATTGCCTCCCTCGCAGGGATCCGGGTTTTTGTTACCGGTGGAATTGGTGGCGTTCACAGGGACGCAGCTAATAGCATGGATATCTCAGCGGATCTAACGGAAATGGGTCAGACATCAGTGGCCGTTGTTTCAGCTGGTGTAAAATCAATACTGGATATTGGTCTCACATTGGAATACCTGGAAACAAAAGGGATTCCGGTGGTCACTTACGGACAGGACGAATTCCCCAGTTTTTATTCACAGAAAAGCGGCTTTACCTCTCCGCTTCGCCTCGATACACCGGAAGAAATCGCCGCTTTATTGGATACTAAATGGAAAATGGGGCTGGAGGGAACTGTGCTGATTGCCAATCCGGTTCCGGCAGACCGCGAAATAGTAAGTGATGAAATGGAGATCCATATCCAGATTGCCCTGAGTGCAGCAAAAGAAAGAAAGATCACCGGTAAAGAAGTAACACCCTTCCTCTTAAAATATATAGCGGATCATACCAAAGGAGAATGCCTGGAAGCGAATATCGCGTTGATAAAACACAATGCAAAAGTGGGGGCGGCGATTGCGGTAGCGTATTCAAAATTATAACAGCAACCGTTGTTAAAAGGGTTCACACCCTTTATTATAAACAAGAATTGCGGTGCTTAAAAAAGAATTTTTTTCCATCCGTGCTTTTTTAAGGTCTGTAACACCTTTTTCGATCATTTCCAAAGCCAGCGGACAATCTTTTACCGCTTTCCTGTAATCGTCAAATGTTTTCGCCTCAACCGGCTCTGCCTGATCCCCGATTTGCAAATACACCACGTTATAATAAATTTTACCGCTAAGGAAAGTACGTGTATAAACATTTATTTTTCCGGTGATTATCCGGCGGCCAAAACCATTGCCAATCCAATGAAAAACACTTGTCCAATTATACATGTACCTGACTTCTTTTTTATTAAATGTTTGCCCGTTTACTATAATTTTTTTGGAAAAATTTGGTTCTTTTATTTTGCCAAACACCGTATCACCATTACGCAGCACGATAAAAGGAATGCTGCCCAGGTGCGTTTCTGAATTCGTGAATAGCTCAACATACGATATAGTAGCAGTATACGGTGTGCTACATCCTGCATTAAATATAAAAAGCATTAAAAGACAGGCCACCGGGTTCAAAAGTCGTTGATAAAGCATACTATAAATCTTTGCAGATAAAACAAAAACAATCAACATAAATATATATCTTTTGTCAAATATTATTGATGAGGACTTCTCTTGTATTCCTTCTTTTATGGGTTTCAGGCACTGCGGCAGCACAAATTGTTTCGCCGGCAGACTCCACTAAAAAAATTACCATCCTTTATACCAACGACCTTCACGCTCACCTTGATCCGCATCGGGTACCCTGGATCAGTAATACCCGGTTAGTGGGCGGATTTGCTAATATTGCCACCCGGGTAAAACAGGAAAAAGCCGCCAATCCGAATACACTATACTTTGATGCCGGAGATTTTTTTACCGGTCCCTTTATCAGCTCATTGACCAAAGGAGAGGCTGTTATAAATGTCATGAATTATCTCTCGCTCGATGCCGCGTGTATCGGCAATCACGAATTTGATCACGGCTGGGAAAACGTACCTGTACAGTTGAAGAAAGCCCGATTCCCGGTAGTAAACGGGAATATCTTTTTGAAAGGAAAGAAAAAATTGATCTGGAATAATCCTTACACCATTATTCAGATGGATGGTATACGCATTGGCGTAATTGGACTGCACGGAAAATTTGCTTTTTACGATACGATTGCCGATGAAATGATACAAGGTGTTGAAGCAAGAGATGAAGAGATCTATTTGAAAAAATATATAAAAGAACTCCGTAAAAAAGCAGACCTCATAATCCTGTTGGTCCACCAGGGAATACCGGGTCGACAATCCTCCACAGGAAGTACCGATGTGGCCCGTAACCTGCAACGGGATATTGATCTTGCTGCGGCCATTCCGGGAATTGATATTATGATTACCGGTCACGCACACCAGGGTACACCACAAGCCTTGCTTTCCAATGGAACTATTATTGTATCCACCGATGCGTTGGGCTCAGAATTGGGCAAGCTTGAAATAAATTATCATCCGGTTAAAGATAAAATCATTGCCCATAAAAACACCCTGGGCTACCTGTTTGATGATGAAGTAGCGGATGACTCTGCTACAGCAGAAGCAATTCTTGTATGGAAAGAAAAAGTAAAAAAAATTACCGAAGAAGAGGTTACAACAATTCCGGTTGCGCTTACCCGTTCATATGGCGAAGAATCTTTAATGGGGGATATGGTGGCAGATGCTATTCTGTATGCTTATCCGGGCTTTGATCTGGCCGTTACTAATAGTGGTGGGTTAAGACAGGATATTGAGGCGGGAACCGTAACCACAGGAAATATAATATCTGCCTTCCCTTTTCCAAACACTATCCATCAGTTAGAGCTGACGGGGGCTGATTTGTATGAGTTGTTCGAGCATGGCGCCGCACTAACCAACGGCATATTGCAGGTGTCGAAAGGAGTTGAAATCGTTTATAATGAAACCCTTCCTGTTGGTTCACGAATAACCAGTTGTAAATTAAATACAGAAGAACTGAATCGGAATAAAATTTATAAAGTACTTACTTCCAATTTTCTGGCTGATGGTGGAGATGGCTTCCTGGCATTTAAAAAGGCTGTATCCAGAAAGAAAACAACCCACGAAATCGTACAGGCAATGATCAGCTATCTTAAAACATTTAAGGAATATAAGCCCATATTGGAAGGAAGAATAAAAAAAAGCTAATCTTTCTTTGGGCCCCCCTGCTTTTTAAACACCGGTACCGTACTGCAGGGTTCGCCATACATAATGCTTTTAGCCACCGGACGAAGAAGTTTCGTGATCTCCATGTAGACATAATCCGCAATAGGTGTTTCGCCACATCCTTTAATCACCACGCGTTTATCATCAAACTCCTGCACGTCAATTGCAGAAAGATTCTTCAGGAAAATGGTTTTATGTAGTTCCTTCTCATCACCCATCACAATTTCATTCGCAAATGGCTGCAGGTTGGCGGCTACCAGCATATAGGCCCACACGGGAATGATGGCATCCACGCTGCAGGTCAGCGCCACATTTTTGTCCTGATAAATTGTCCAATCCTTTGCTTTCAGCGCTTCCCTGAAATCCTTTTCCTTCAGGATCATGCCCATGAACAGGTAATCCTTAATATCAAAAACAGCTGTCTCTTCCCTGGGGTACCATTTCTCGAGGTCCAGGGTGATCAGGCCACTGTCAGCCACTTTATTTACAAAAGGTTCGCTCATATTCTTTCGGTATGTAAAAATAACAAATTGAGCCGCGCCCTGGTTGCGAAATCTGGAAAACAAAAAACCCCGGAACGTTTAGGGTTCCGGGGTTCAACAAACAGTTAATGTATTCACTTAGAAACGTTCAGAACGTTTGTCCTTGATATCCGCGGCATTCCGCAGGATAGTGAGGGGGTTGTTCTGACTATACTGATTACCCAGGCTTTGCTTGGCCTGCTGGTAACGTGAAAGTCTTACGGCATTGATATCTTCAGCCGGAACAGCTGTACTGCTCTGGTCTTCCACCCTTATCACATAAACACCTTGTTTTCCAACCAGTACTTCAGGAACAACCTTTCCTTTATTGGCCGGATTAAAGGCAGCCCCGATTACTTTGGGTTCATATGACAGGTTTGAACCGTAAATACGCAGGCTGTCAATCGGCTCAATCTGCTTAAGACCACCCAGTTTCGCAATTGCGTCTTCGAGTGTGGTTACTGTGCCGATTTTCTTTTTCAGCAGTTCGCCTTTCTTTTTAACTCGCACTTCTGTTTCTGCACCAGCTGCACGGGCACGGGCGGTACTCATTGTACCTTCTTCCAGTGCTTCAGTTACAACGGCTACCACATAACTGTTATCCACGCGTTCCGGTTTCAATACCTCGCCTCTTTTTGCCGCATATATATCTCTTACAAAAGAACGGGAAGCGTTTTCAAGACCACGGATAGATGTGCTGGCCCGAAGAATATCGGTCGCAATACCTTTCTGGAAACCTTTTGCTTTCAGTTTCTTTTCATAGGTATCATCAAAACTTTTTAAATCGGTGCTTTCTGCAGCAAAGGAATTGGCTTCATTCAATGCAGCATTATCTGTCTCCTGGCTGGCAATGATTTCCTTAGGCAGGTAGGCCACTTTGTAATGGGTAGACGGTTTGATGGCAGACATGATTTCGATAAAATGATAACCAAAAGAGGTTTTTACCACTTTACGTTCGCCAACTTTACCGTCAAGTAATATGAACTGTCCGAATTCACGGGCAAAGTTCGGACCCTGAATTTCGGTAGAAGAAAACGTCATCTCGCCCTTGTTCTGGCGACTGCCATCACTTGGCGGATTATATTTCTGCACCATGGAATCCCAGTTAGCACCGCTGTTAATCGCTAATTTAATACTATCGATCCTGCGGGAAGCAATACTGTCATCCACACCACCCTGCTGGAGATTATTACTTACCAATACGTGGCGGCATTTAACAGAATCAGGCAATACTCTTACTCCGATCATTTTTGCCAGTACATAACTATTTGCATCGAGATATGGTCCGTAAACCCCACCAACGGGTAATTTAAAGATGGAATCCTTTACCGGAATCTGAATCGCATTTCCGCTTACATATGCATCAAAATACTGGGCACCCTCTCCGGCCAGAAACTGAGCAACACTATCTGAAGAAGCGAAACGGTCCCGAAGTGTAACTAAGCTACTAAGCGTAGCGGCACTATCTTTTGCAGAAGGCGCAGCGCTGAAACTTACAAAGCTGATGCTCCGGGTTTCTGCCTGTTTGAAAAGTTTTTTATTCTTGTTGACAAACGCTTCAATCTCGCTGTCTTCTACTTTAATACTGCTGTCAGGAATACTGGCGTATGTTTCTCTTACCAGTGAAATGCGGGCCATTTGTGCATTTTCCGCATTTTGTTTTTCAATCATCCATTTAGGAAAGTTGATTGTACCAGACATCAGGGAGAAAAATTTATCCGCCATGCGTAAGTTCACCAACTGATTGATATAGGCGTTGATATTTGCTTTTTCTTCCGCTGTACCGCTTTTCAGTTTCTGATCTATGTTCTGCTTGGCAAGCGCAGCATTAAACTGTCCGGTTTTTTCATCAGTAAACTGTTGTTTGATATCCTGCGGTGCATTTTGTCCGTAAAGAATATCACCCAGCTCTTTCCGGCCAACGGCAATACCAAGCTTTTCAAACTCATCACTCAGAATGGCCTGGTTGATCTCCTGTGACCAGGCCTGATCCAGTGCCTGCTGGCTTGCTGCAGCCGGTGGATAACCCTGTGCCTTCATGTTCTCTTCAGCCTGCGTTACTTTCTTACTGAAATCCTCAAAGAGAATTTTTTTACCATTTACTACACCAACAGTATTGGAGGGACCACCCACCATACCTCTTGATTTACCGGCAAAATAATCGGTCAGAATGAACCCTACCAGGGCCAGTGCAATCAACACTACAGTAAGCTTGGCGTACTTGTCTCGGATATCCTGAATAATAGACATAATATATTATTACTGATTTTTTTAAGGATGGCAAAAATAGGGGAAAAACTGTGGAAAATCTATAATTAATGCACCCGTTTTGAGGGTGAAAGTAGACGAAAAAACGGGCATGGGGGCTGTTTTCAGGGAAATTAAACGGGCTGACCCGTATTTAGTGGGTCAGCCCGTTTTTTTTTGGAAAGCTATTCGCCAGAATCCTATTTTTTTCCAGCCCTGACCAGTTTCATTTCCTGGACCAAATGACCCGCTCCGGCGTATTTGTCAACGATAAATAACACATAACGAATATCTACCATAATATTCCGGCAAATACTGGGATCGTAGTTGATATCGCTCATCGTTCCCTCCCAGGCGCGGTCAAAATTGAGTCCAACCAGATTGCCGTTAGCATCCAGGGCGGGACTTCCGGAATTTCCCCCTGTAGTATGGTTCATGGCGATAAAACAAACCGGCATTTTCCCGTTTTTACCATATTGGCCAAAATCCTTGTTTTTATATAAAGTCCTGAGTTTTTCAGGTACATCAAATTCGTAGTCGCCGGGTTTGTATTTATCCATCACCCCATCGAGATAAGTGTAGAAATCAAATTTCACGGCATCTCTGGGCTGATATCCTTTTACATTACCATAAGTGACACGGAGGGTACTGTTGGCATCGGGATAGAATTTCTTCTCCTTCATCACCTCCATCTGGGCTTTCATATAGGTACGCTGCAACTGATTCACCCGCGCCTGTAAACCGCTCAACTTCTTAGTTACACTGGCTGCATAATGGCTGTTTAACTGTAAAAACAACTGGTTAGCCTTATTCAGGTCATTGGCCATCAGCACCAGATCCGGATTTGCCTTCAGGTTGGCCAGTACTTTAGGCCCGTTATTCAGCAGGTCTACATTCGTGTAAAAATCATCCGCCATTTTTGCAAAATCGGATTGATAGGACTTGACCAGCGTTAATAGTTCAGGTGCCAGGAACTCTTCAGGCTGGTCGTTGGTAAATTTCTGCATCAATACTTCAAAGAGTTTCTTATCCACCGCCGGACTATATTCCTTGTAGAGTTCACTGAGTGTTTCAATCGTTTTAGGTACAGCGTCTTTAAACGCTTTATCACCGTTTTTCTGTTTGATGCCTGCGAGACTGTTGATTCTGGAACCAAGTGCAAAAGCCTCAATACGGCTTATAGTTTCTGTGTAATAATCCCTGGCCAAGCCATATTTATTCAGTTCCTGGTAGGCAGCTTCCAGATCACCGAGCAGGGTAGCATATTGTTCTTTAAAGGCAGGATTGGCGTTGACCCTTTTCTGAAATTCGGCCTCATAGGCCTTTTTCTTTGCCACTGCATTGGTGCTGGTTAAACCCAGCACTTCACCCTGCCATTTCTTCCAGGAATTGCTGATACTGGCATATTTAGCCGCATATTGAATCTTAATCTGCTCATCCCGGCGCATAAAACCATCGATCACACCCAGTGCTTTGTCACGGATTGCAATTTTAGCCGGGTCATTAACCTTTACAATTTGTTCCACCGCTGCGGAATGAAGGTATTGAGTGGTCCTGCCAGGAAAGCCAAAAACCATGGTAAAATCGCCTTCTTTCATGCCGTCCAGGGACATAGAAAGGGCTTTTTTAGGCTTATAAGGCACATTATTCTCTGAAAATTCAGCGGGCTTATTATCGGTACCGGCATATATACGGAACATAGAGAAATCACCGGTATGACGGGGCCACATCCAGTTATCCGTATCCTTTCCGAAATTCCCGATAGCGGACGGCGGTGCACCTACCAGACGTACATCTTTATAGGTTTCAGTAACAAAAAGAAAGTACTGGTTACCTTCGAAAAAAGACCGGACAAAATAATCCTGATAGGCTTCCTTTTTTACTCCGCTACGTAAGTCAGCGATATTCTTATCAATGGCGGACTGACGTTCCTGTTCTGTCATACCCTGCGTAACCCCAGCCAGCGCTGATTTAGTTACTTCTTCGATCCGTACAATAAAGGTTACAAACAAGCCTGGATTCGGGATTTCCTCTCCTTTATTACGCGCCCAGAATCCATCCCTGATATAATTACGTTCGAGCGTAGAGTGGTTTTGAATAGCATCAAATCCACAATGGTGGTTGGTCAGTATTAGTCCTTGTTCTGAAATCACTTCCCCGGTACAAAACCCACCCAGACTCACAATCGCGTCTTTCAGACTTCCCTTGTTAATATTATATATATCACTGGCGGAGATCTTCATCCCCATTGATTTCATCTGCTTTTCGTTCAGTTGCTGGAGAAATAACGGGAGCCACATACCTTCATCGGCGCGGGCTGTCATCACCAGTAAAAGAAAAAAGGCGACAAGACTTCGTTTTATAGCTTTCATCGTTAATATATTTAAAGAAGTAAAATTAGTTCATTCATTCATACGGTAAAATCTGCTCATCGAATTAGTAATCGGGTCTGATTTTTGCACATTTGAAAATTAAAGGGAAAATCCGGGGTCTCGGCTGAAGACGGAATCCGGATTTTTCTCCACACCACACTGTGAATGGGTGAAAAATAATGTGCATAACCGGCTGTGGAACGTTAACAGGAAAGGGGACGAATGGCTTTTAAATTCACAGCTTCCGGTCCGGATATGGATCGGTGTACATAAATGCACATTTATTCAATAACTGTCCACACCCGTTTATTAAAAAAAAATCGGATAGTTTTACGCCTGTACTAATGCACAGAGATGTGGAAATCTGAATGAGACCCGCTCCAGTACAGCATCCGGGATTGTGGATTACCGTAACCGGAATGTGTATATCAAAGAATTTGTAATTTTGTATTGTCAAAAACAACGAAGTTTTCCACGAATCCACAGCTGTAATAATAATATACTCTTTTTTATAAAAATATATTAATACTATTATTGTATTAATCGCCCGGGTTAAAAATTTTGTTTTGAAAAATTGCACAGGCTGGTGGAATATTGCACCCTGATCAAACAAACAAAACCGAAAGAATCATGAACACTGTTGTACCGGATACCGCGATCGCCAATGTTGAAAAAA
>CAUJFR010000247.1 GCA_963169885.1 Bacteroidota bacterium | reverse complement strand
CCCTCTTTTACCTTCCGTGGATTCCGGGGAGAGCCGGTCTTTTGGCAAAGCGGCCAGTATCTCTCCCGCAATCTTCATGGCATTGATCATTTTATCCTTGGCATATCCCGGGTGTGCAATCACCCCGTGTATCACCACCTGAACGCCATCCGCACTAAAGGTTTCGTCTTCCAGGGATCCTGCCTCTCCGCCATCAAGCGTATAGCCGAAATCAGCCCCCAGTTTTTCCAGGTCTACTTTGGCAGTACCTTTTCCAACTTCCTCATCGGGGGTGAACAATATTTTAATGGCTCCGTGTTTTATTTCTTTTTTACTCATTAAAAAAGCAGCTAGGTCCATAATTGCTGCCACACCCGCTTTATCATCCGACCCAAGAAGTGTGGTACCGGAAGCCGTTATAAGATCATGGCCGGTCAGTTTTTTCAGATAAGGATATTCGCTCACCCTGAGCACCTGGGCCGGGTCATCCGGAAGTACAATATCCTGCCCCTGATAATCACGGTGAAGTATGGGCTTCACTCCGGTACCACTACAATCCGGTGCGGTATCCACATGGGCGCAAAAACATATAACCGGCACTTTCTTATCGGTAGTGGGTGGAATCGTTGCATACACATATCCGTATTCGTCCATATGGGCATCTGCAATACCCATTTCCTTTAATTCGGCGGCCAGTAACCGTCCAAGATCTTTTTGCTTTTCGGTAGTCGGATAAGCGGAAGATTGCGGGTCGCTCTGTGTATCCACCTGAACATATCGCATAAATCTTTCTGCGGCACTGAATCTGTATTGTTGAAACATAATCTATTATAATGGAAACCGAAGATACGACGAATCTGAACGCCCGGCGGGTTGACAAAAACAAAGAAATTAGCTACCTTTTCTACCTCAACAAAACCAACCAACATGAAAAAGTGGCTCATTGGCTCCTTTGTCGGAGCTATCCTGATTTTTGTATGGCAATTTTTGTCATGGACCGTATTTCAGTTACATGAAGCCGAAGCCAGGTACACGCCTGCACAGGATTCGGTACTCCGGTATCTGAACAGCCAGTTCAGCGAAACCGGCACTTATATGCTGCCCACGGTACCGCCGGGTTCTTCGCAGGAAGCGGCGGAAGAACTGGGTAAAACGATGGACGGTAAGCCCTGGGTTACCCTCACATACCGCTCCAGCTATAACCACAATATGATTCGCCCCATGATCCGGGGTTTCCTGGTAGGACTGGTACTCGTATTTTGCCTGATTTATATTCTTACAAGAGGAGGCACACCCCGCTCGCTCCGGGTATTTGCTGCATCAATAGCCATGGGACTTATTACTTTTTTATGGGGGCCCTACAATGAGCATGTATGGTTTCAAACACCTGTTGCGGATTTATACGGACCGCTGATTGATTCGCTGGTTGCCTGGGGATTGACCGGTATCTGGCTGGGATGGTGGCTGAATAGGGGAAATGCCAGTCGTTAGTAAGGGACGCTTATGTATAAAAAAAGATCAACTTATTCAGTTGATCTTTTTTTATACATGTACTTTGTACTATTACTTATGGCATAATGATCAGCGGGCTGCCGCCTTCGATCTCAACCAGCTCAAGGTCAAAAGTCAGGTCCTGACCAGCCAGCGGATGATTGGCATCCAGCATAACTGAAGCTTCCTTTATCTCAACAATGGTTACCTGGAATTGCTGTCCCTGACCATCACTCATTACCAGTGGCATTCCCATTTCAATTTCCATATCAGCCGGAAAACGATCCTTTGGCATTTCAATTACCATTTCCGGATTCCGGGGGCCATATGCATCCATAAAAGGGATCAGAACGGTCTTCTTTTCACCTACCGTCATTCCGGTGACTCCGTCATCAAATCCCTTGATCACCATTCCGCTGCCTACTTCAAACGCCAGTGGTTCACGCCCGGCGGAAGAATCAAATGTTTCACCGTTGGTTAATTTACCGTGATAATGTACTTTGATTTTATCGCCGCTTTTAACTTGTGACATACTATTAATTTTAATTAAAATAAGGGCTGCAAGGTAGGCTAAAATGTTCAATGCATCCATTTTAAGTTACCCACCCGTCTGTATGATAAATTGATGTATTTTACCAATGATTTAAAGCCGGTTATATGCATAAAATACTTGCCTTTCTTTTACTCCTGGCCACGTTGGGTACCAGGGCGCAATCTGCTGCTGAAAAAATAATGGCCGGGGCCGAACGGATTCCGGTTTACCTGCCCCTGCTGAAAGGCCATTCAGTGGGCATTTTTGCGAACCAGACGTCGATGGTGGGAAAGACGCACCTCGTGGATACCCTCCGGAAACTGGGTGTTGATATAAAAGTGATTTTCGGGCCCGAACATGGATTCCGCGGCACTGCAGATGCCGGCGAAAAAGTAGGGAATTATACAGACCCGCAAACCGGGATACCCGTTATTTCTCTTTTCGGAGGAAAACGTAAACCCACGGCGGAGGATGTGAAAGAGGTAGACCTGCTCCTGTTTGATATACAGGACGTGGGTGTCCGGTTTTATACCTATATCTCTTCCCTGCAGGATTTCATGGAGGCCGCATTTGAACTGGGTAAACCATTAATGGTACTGGACAGGCCAAACCCGAACGGACATTATGTTGACGGCCCTGTGCTGGATTTAAAATATAAGTCGTTTGTTGGAATGCAACCGGTACCCGTCGTATATGGGATGACAATCGCGGAATATGCAATGATGATAGCCGGTGAGAAATGGTTGAATGAAAAAGCCAATGCCCGGTATGACTATTACCGTACTGCACAAAACTCGGTGGATACCCCCTTCCATTTCCAGGTCATAAAATGTGCCGGTTATACGCATAAAAGCAGGTATGAATTACCCGTTCGTCCCTCCCCTAACCTGCCGGATATTCAATCGGTTTATCTCTATCCCTCTACCTGTTTTTTTGAAGGTACCGTACTGAGTGAAGGAAGAGGAACAAGCCGTCCCTTCCAGGTAATTGGTCATCCGAAGTATCCTGAAAACCTATACTCATTTACCCCACAACCAAATGAAGGAGCCAAAAAATCGAAATGGTATGGTGAAATCTGTTATGGATGGGATCTGGGCGGCACACCGGAAGAAGTATTGAAAAAAACAGGCAACCAGCTTCAATTGAAATGGCTGATTGATGCTTACCGGCTGTTCCCGGAGAAAGAAAATTTCTTTATTGTTCCAAAGTCCGGAAAATTGGAACAGTCATTCTTCAATAAACTGGCCGGGAATAATGACTTATGGCAGCAAATAAAAGCCGGTAAATCGGCCGAAGAAATCAGGAAAAGCTGGGAACCCGCACTGCGTCATTTCAAAGAAATCCGGAAAAGGTACCTGCTTTATGAAGATGTTGAATAAAGGTAAATATTCGCAGGGATTTAATTTCCAAGTGTGATCAGGTTATGATAGAACGCAAGTTTTACCAACTCTGCTGTATTTTTTGCTTCCAGTTTGGCCAGCAGATTTTTCCGGTGGGTATCAACCGTACTCGCACTGACAAATATTTTTTCAGCGATTTCATTGTTGGTCAAGCCTTCGGCTATCAGTTCAAGCACTTCCTTTTCGCGCCGGGTTAATACCGGCACTGAGCCAGCCTGGCTTTTCCGCATCACTTGCGAAACTTCATCGCTCATAAAGGTTTTGCCTTTCATTACCGTGTTCACCGCATCCATCAGTTCCTGCTGGGTCGCATTCTTCAGCACATAGCCTGAAGCGCCATTGTCCATCATTTTCCGGATAAAGCTCTGTTGGTTAAAGGTACTCAGGCCCACAATAAAAACCCCGGGATACATCGTCTTCACTTCCTTACATAGATCGATACCACTTTTATCGGGCAGGTTAATATCCATCAGTATCACATCCGGCTGCGACTGACGCAGGAATGCCATACAGGAATCCGCATTCATAGCATGGCCCGTCCAGTCAATGGACTTTTCATGCTGCAATAAAGACCGGATCCCTTCCACAACCATATAATGATCATCCACAATAAAAACCTTTATAGCCATTATATATTTATTTCAATATGAACAGAAGTCCCTTTACCAGGTGATGTGCTTACATCCATTTTTCCTTTCAGGTACTCCACCCGGTTTTGAATATTGCTCCAGCCGATCCCCTTTGCCCTTTCCAAAATTAACGGATCAAATCCATTCCCGTCATCTTCCACTGTAATATTGATTCCAGCCGGGGTTTTGCTTAATTGAACAATCGCATTCGTGGCTGCTGCGTGTTTCATCGTATTGTTCAGCAATTCCTGAACGATGCGGTAAATAGCAATCGACGCAGTTCCTTCCACCACCACTTCCTTCATACCAATCGATTGATAGTTTACCTGAAGGGCTCCTGACCGGTTGATATCCTCACAAAAATCTTTCAGGGCCGTATCCAATCCAAACTTCACCAGGGCTTCGGGCATCATATTATGGGCCACACGGCGCATCTCTTTGATTGAACTGTCCAGCATGTCCATACTGCGTTCAAAAGCCTGTTGATTCTCAGGCGTCATGATAAGGTTTCCTTTCATAGTTTGAAATGAGTATTTAATACCCGACAACATTCCTCCCAGTCCGTCATGGAGATCCTTTGCCAGGCGGGTTCTTTCCTGTTCTTCCCCTTTCAACACGGCTTCCGCGGCCATCAGCATTTTTTCCTGCTGGAGTTCATTTATTCTCCGGTTCTGCAACTCCTGCTTCTGCCGGTGATTCCGGTAAAGTAAAATATAAAAAAGCAACAGCACCACCGCGCTTCCTAACAGGATCAGATTGAGTATACTTTTTTGACGGATCGTCAATAATTGTACTTTTTTTTCCGACTCCAGCCGGGATATTTTAGCGTCCTGTTTAGCTGAGGCATATTGCTGTTCCAGCTCAAGTGTTGTTTTCTGTACCGTTTCATTCATAATACTGTCACTCAGCAGAACACTGAGTCGCGCATATGCCTCTCCCGCTCTGAGATCCTGCCGGGCAAATGCCAGGTTGGACAGATGTACATAAAGCTTTTCACGCTGATCCCGCAAATCATAGCGGGTGGCAATGGACAGCGCGGTATCGGCGTATTCCTGAGCCAATGTATAATTTCCCTGCCGGAAATAATGGAAGGAAAGACCCTTCCGGGCAATCACTTCGCTCTCTGTTAAACCTAATTTCAACGCTATCGCCAGTGCCTTCTCCATCAAGGGTCTGATCGCCGTGTAATTACCCTCCGAAATATACAGATCCCCCAGGTTCAGGTATTGAGAAGCTTCCATATTCAGATCCCCGATCTTCCTTGCTATTACAAGTGCCTGGTCAAAACAATACCTGGCGGAGTCGGGAATATTCAGACAGGTATAATTCAGCCCCATATTGTTATAAGCAGTACCCAGCTGAATGAGATTACCCATTGCTTTCGACCCTTTTACTGCTAACCGTCCATACTCCAGGGAACGACGGTACTGTTTCATTCCTGTATACAGATTCTGAAGAATATCATAGGCCTGTGCATTAACGGCTTCATTCTGGTAGGGCTCAAACAATTTTTTTCCTTCTTCATAAAATGATACAGCCCTGGTATAATCCTCTTTTAACCGGTAAGAACTGCCGGTATTGAACAGGGTTTTAGCCAGTGTAAAATTATCATTCAGCTTACGGGCGAGTTCTACAGAATGCAGGTTGAGCATGAGTGCTGAATCGAGTAATCCCTGCTGGTTCAGTATAAAAGTATAATTCATGATATACTTTATAATACCGGGAACATAGTCAATCTGACGGCTTAATTCACCAGCCGCCTGGTAATAAAATTTGGCTGTTTCGGGTTCCTGCCCTTCGTATTGCTGACCAAGGCTTATATACAGGAGTACTTTATTGCTGTCTTCTTTCACCTTTGGTAGCAGGCGAAGCAGGCTGTCCCGGTCCATAAGTTCCTGCCCGTTCAGCTGCCAAAGCGGAATAAAAAGCAATAATATAAATGAGATGCGTTTCATACAGCGCTATCGGGTATCCTGAAATATTTTCTACATTTTATATAATGAACGTTTAATATCAGACAACTGATATTCTACCCCTTGTTGCACTTTGTTTTTCAAATACGGTCTGCAACTTTTCTTTTCATTTTTGCGACTTATACCACTACCATTCCGGCAAACAGCGGCCTTTCAAACAAACTGATCTCATCGAATCAGTGGAGAATTAACCGATGCAATGAACCACCACCACTTTATATCCACATCACTCCATAGTACAGCAGTATACTGCAAATAAAGGATACAAGTCATGAAGCAGGCTCCCCTTTTTTAGGGATTTTTAAAAATCCCTGAAAACTCCTGTTTTTACAGGATAGGAAGCGGAGTCCGGAAGTTTCACATTTACACTATCAGGATTGCATAACAACTACGCATCAACATCCGCAATTACTACAATTTATGAAAAAAAGCAAAGTATTGTTGGTCCTTATTCTGGCATGCTCCTCTTTGCAAAGTCTGGCCCAGAAAAAAATGGTTCCGGTTAATCAATCATCAATAACCGGTATTTCATTACCAACAGGCACCAAAAAAGACACCCGTTTCCTATCCGAAATTGCCGGCAAGGCCTTACTGGAGATGGAAACAAAAAAAGCCGGAATGATGATCAGTCAGACTGAATTCCTGGTCATACCTGGTACACCGGATTTTCTGTTGTCGGTTGATTCAATAAAATTGCGTTTACTGGAAGCAGGCTGGATACTATCACCCGTACAATCCGGGGATGAGCACTATTTCTGGACCGACCGTAACAATACCCGGGTGATCGGCTTTCTTAGTGGCAGCAAAAAAGAAATCAGTTTATATTTTGGGGAAACAACCAGCCAGGAGAACAGCATCCCGCAACAGCTATACACTCCACCAACAGAACCCCTTCAAAATCAACCTTTACTTCAAACAGAAGTGGCTTTACAGGACGGCCAGCAACAATCAAACCAGCAGCAGTCACAAACTATTACTCAATCATCCAACGGCAGCTCAGGCATTAGCATTTCAACAACAAATTTTGATGATGGCTGGATGGCTACACCACAAGCGGACTGGGTGCAGCTCACCAAGAACAATATCGCTGTATACCTGCATTTTGCCCTGACCCTGCCAGACGAATTGGTTAGTGGTGATGGTGACCCTATCCTGAATTATTTCTGGAATCTGTTGATTGTACCCCGCTACACAATCACCCAGGTCCTCAAAATGCCATTTGACCCCTACGCCTACAAAAGAACCTATTTTATGGAAGCTACGGCCACGGATAATAATACCGGTCAGCAGGTATTCCTGGCTTTCCGGATTATGATCGATAACGGCATTGCCAGTTGTATTGAAATAAAAACCACAACTAAAAATGAATATGTTTTGGAATTTCCCAATCTGAACAAAGTAGCCGCAATGTCAGGTTATAACCGGTTTGCTATTTCATCAACCGATATACCCGGAAAGTGGGTGGAATCAAAAGGTGGATTTGCCCAGTATTATAATGTATACAATGGTAATTATGCGGGAATGAATGCCGTTTCCATACAAAGTCAGCTGACGATCGGAACCGATGGTCAGCTATTACTCGAACATAAAGGAGCCGGAGGAATGGTGGGCAATCAGCAATTCTTCAGTGAAAAGTATAATGGCCCCTATACATTGACCAACTGGGATATCAGCTTTACAGACCAAAGTGGAAAACAGACGTCCTACCATGCCTTTTACCAGGCAGTGAAAAACGGCCGGATCCTGTACCTGCAAAATAAACAATACAGCGGGCAGGAATACTCTTTTGTAAAGTCGGAATAAACTATTTCAAATTGAATTAATTACTACTTAATAAAATAAAAAAAATGAAAATATACTTTCTTCTGCTTAGTTTGGCCGTATGCTCATTACAGCAGTCTGCTGCCCAGTCCGGCAAAGCCAGTATCCGGATGCAGGGCATCATTTGTACCCGGGAAACCGGTGATGACATTTTCGGTATGGATGGTGTGGGGGATGAGATCTATTTAAACTTTAATTATCTCCTTAATACAGGTCCCAACACCCTTGCACCCGCGCGTAATATCAGTTGCCCGGTATTGGGAGAAGTGAATAGTTTTATGTCATATTCAGAAAAGCTGAGCCGCGAAAAGGCCGGAACGGCCAGTACTAACGGGGGAATTAAAACCGGCGATACCTATTCTTTCAAAGGACTCCGCTACATTATAATGGATCAGCGGGTAAACACGAACAGCCTCATCATGATCTGTCCTTCCGTTTGGGAATATGATAAGGAAAATGAAGCTTCCTTCCCGGCATCCATTTACTACAATACTGTAAAGGCCACAATGGGAACGATTTTTTTCCAGGAAAATATCCGTCGGATCGCACAAAATCCACCCTATGTCGCAGTGAACAACGAAAATTTTCAAATTCCCGGAACTACCGCCGGGCTGGATATTCCGATCTCGGGAATGCTTAAATCTTTTGATGGTAAACTATGCAGCAGACCGATAGGTGTAGACCGGAATAACGAATACAAATCCACTTTGCTTGTATTTAACAGCCGAATGTTACAGTGGTTATCCACTAAGGATTTCGGGTATGGTGCAGGATTTGTTCCAATCAGCTTTTCCGATGTGGCACTGGGTAACACAAGAAATCATGGCATTTATACCATGCTGCTGAAAGTTGATTACACACCAGATCCGGTAACAACCCCGGCTCCTCCTCCTCCTCCTCCGCCTCCGCCGCCGCCACCACCACCAGCACCAGTAAATAATCCACCAATAAAAGTTGCCATTTCAGAAAACAAAAAATTGACCCTGAAAAACGCACAACCAGTTAAAAATATGCCAACGGCCTCAACCCTTAATGGGACCTGGGCTGGTAATTTTCTGACAGGAAAAATGATAAAACAGGGAGCCAACCGCGTGCAGTTCAATGCAGATGGCACAATGAACGTTCAGAATGCCAATGGAAACACTATCGGCACAGGCAACTATACATTCCATAACGATCAGGTAAATGGATCCTGCACGATATCCGGAAGTGAACTACTTAGTTTTACTGGTAACCTCACGGGATCAACATTAACCGGAACCTGGGGAGTAAACAAAAGCCAAACCGGTAGTGGAAACTGGTCACTCACCCGGCTGTAACCCGAATATTGACACATAAATATTAAACTATCAGTGTATGAAAAAACAAAAATTTATTCTCCCCGTACTATTCCTGCTGACCGTATTAACCGGTTATTGCCTGGCTGACGAGATAATCAACCGGTTAGGAATGGAACACCGGACAGCCCGACATTATATCCTCAGCAACTTGGTCGGAAGTTTTGAAGCGGGGCCGATGGAAGAAAACAATGAAGATGGCGGAAGTGATGCGGATGCCTATAACCAGATGAAATCGTTCCGGATTCCCTACGCCCGGTTGTTGCCAGCCGTTATTAAAGGAGATAAGACCGGAGCCGCCCGTGAATTATGCGCATATATAAAAATGTATGTAAACAGTACTGATTTCATGGACGATTACAACAAAAGAAGGGAAGCCGCCAAACCTACCAGCGAACCCTGGCGACCGGATGCCGAAATGATCCAAAGCCAGCGTCAGTCAGTAAAAGAAATGGATAAACAACTGGCGGACTTGAAAAAACAAAAAGGAATTTCTTCGGATATTATTGCTGCTTATGAAAAAGGAATACAGGATCAGAAAAAGAACCTGGCCGAATGGGAAGATCCACACCCGAACCTTACCCGGTGGCAAAAACATTATCCGGCAGATCCTGCCCCACTGATTAAACAAAAACTTCAGGACTACCTGGCGCTTGTTGCAACCGTGGATTTTAATGCAGCGCTGACCACTCCGGACAAATATAAAAAAGTGAAGTTTGTAAACCCTGCCTTTGAAAAGCAATCGTTGAAATGGAAAGCCTGCTTCAGGGCCGGGAAAGAAGTGAACGATATAATAAGTTCTTTTGTAAAAGAGTGGCTGAAAGGGGAAATATTAAGCAAAGAGAAAAATAAAATGCCGGATTTTAAGCCGGCGGTAACAGCGGCCACCCCTACGTCCGGACCCGTCGTTTCCCCTGCCAGTACCTCAAAGACAGATTCTATTGCCAAACCCATTAAGGAAAAAAAATCCTTACTGAATAAGCTTAAAAAAGCAACAGGGTTCTGAATATTCATGTTAAAAACTGCATATGAAAAAACTCATCCTGCTCCTTTTATTTACGATATCCGGCATTTACGGTCATTCACAAACCGAATACAGTGATCAATACCTGGGCTGGATCAGAAACATAAAAGCCAGTGACCCTGTTAAGCCGGCCCGCTATGATCACCGGCAATTTTCAGCTAAACAGCTTGCCTCCTGTAATCTGTTTATCAGCTGGATTCAGGCCAGTTATTTTCCCAGAGGAGGACTTGGCGAAGGTCGCCGAATAGCCAATGAAAAACTAAGTCCCTATAATCAATATATGCGATCCCTGCACGATTATTATGGAGCCTACCTGCCTACCTATCTATTTTTAAAAAAGAAGCCAGGAGGCGGATGGACACCCGAGAATAACCTGGGTTTATTTCTGCGTATCGTGGCAAACGGGCTGACCGGAGACCATGTGGATGTGATCAGTTCACCGGAGCAATATTATTTTTATATCCCGGAAGTACAGGCAACTGATAAACAGTCGGAAAATTTCCGGCAATTCCAGGGATTTCAGGAGCACCCTGTGTTGAAAAAATATATCCACTTCTATCAACCTGCAGGCATCCGCTTTCTCCCGCAATATACAGTCATACTGAGTAAAAACAACCAACTGCCCTGGATTCAGATCAGTAAAGGAGAGTTCCTGGATCAACTGGGAAAAAGTATAGAACGAGCACATGCCGACAACCTGAAAAAAATTAATGATGATTATAATGAAAAAAGAAAAAAAATATTTCTGCAGAACGAGTCGGCGCTTTATAAAAAGCGTCTGGCAATACTGGCTGCACAACTGGAAAAATATAAAAACCGGCTGACAGAGAAAGCGACCATCTATACAGATCAGCCTTCTGTTCATCTTGAAAACACGTCAGATCTTTTTGAAGGCAATGGCGGCTATAACCAGAAAATTCCGGTTTATAAATACAACCCCGAAATTATATCCCGTACAAAAACAGGTTTACCACAATGGATCAGTATCACCTGGGGAGGCGGAGAAATGAGTGACGAATCTTTTAAAAACATGCACGCGGCCATGCTCAGGAATATCGACTACGATTATATCTATTCATATTTCTTTGATCCCGGTAAAATCAATGGAAAATCGTACAAGCCGCTTCATCCCCCTTTAACAGCAGCACCAGCGGTAGCGGAACCGGAAACGGGATTTACGCAACAGCAAAAAAACGAACCGGGCACACTTTTTTTTGATGATTTCTCCAACACAATGATTGGTGAAACTCCGGCAAGCTGGAAATCCGGAAATAACCATATTGGCGAGCCGGTTACAACAGAAAAAAGTCCGGATAGTGATAAGAAATGGGCCGTAATAACAGGGCAACAACTGACTCAAAAAATCAAAACCCGCTTGCCTGAAAAGTTCAGCTTCAGTTGTGACATTGCCGTTCCAAAGGGATACACCTGGGGAGCCAAGCGACTCATTATAAAGTTTGGTACAGCAAAGGCTTCATTCCTGGTAAGCATGCGTCCAGGTTATGATGGCAGACCCGGGTTCTTGTATGCCGGACCAGATGATTTCGGATCCACCCTTCTCGAACCAGGTGTCAATTCCGTTGCCTCCGAAATCCCCATTCCAGGATTTAGTAATAATAACCCGTTCAACCAGTTTCACCTGGAAGTCAGGAAATCAGGCCAATCCCTCACATTGCTGGTAAATAATACAACTGCATTCAGTCACCTCCGGTACTTCTCCCTTCCGGCAGCGGCTATTAATGGGATTGAATTCAATCATTCACGCAGTGATAATGAAAATGAAAAGTATTATGTGTCCGGCATAAAAATAACCGAAGAATGAAAAAACACCTTTTATACCTGCTTTTCCTCATACCGGGAAACCAGCTGCTCTGTCAGCAAACGGTTTTTGATCTTTTTACCTTTACTCCGCCGGCCGGTTGGATAAAGACAGAAAGCACAGGATCTGTTACCTATTCAATAACAGACCCAACGAGTAAAAACTGGTGCCAGCTGATTTTATGTAAAAAATTAACCAGTACGGGCAGTATTGAATCTGACTTTCGGTCGGAATGGAATGACCTGATTGTAAAAAATTATAAAGGAACCGGCGAACCCCTGCAATCGCAAACAGAAGAAGCAGATGGCTGGAAGATATGTACTGGCAGCAGCAAATGGATATTTAACAATAAAAATGTTGCCACCGTACTCACCACATTCACCGGATTTGGTATCAGGGCCAGCATTGTTTGTAATACAACCAATCTGCAATACATTACAGAACTGGAAAAACTACTCAGCACACTAAAAATAAATCCGGGCGAATCGAATTCCGGCGTGGGGGTTCCCGGAGAAACTATAAATGAAAATAGCGGATACAGTAATACCACTTCCTATCACTTTACCAATACCCATTTTGACGATGGCTGGAGCAGCACCGTAATGGATAACTGGGTTGAAACAAAAAAAGGGCGTATTACTATCAAAATACACTACCCCAATAAACAAGCAGACGAATACAACTCAGTACTTAAAACGGAAGATCTGAATGCCTGGAACCTGCTGGTAGCACCCTACTACAGTCAGGTTATTAATTTCAACTGGTTAAGTATTCAGAGTTATGAATCGATCAGTTTTATGGAAGCAGATGCAGTTGAAAAATCCACCGGAATGATGAAACATATTGTGCTGTTTAAAAAACACTATTCATCCGGTCATGGCCGCTATCTGGAATTTATAACTGACACCCGGGCTGAATTGGAGAATGATTTCGGCCCCTACCACAGTACTTCTTATGGTTGGGAAAACATGGCAGACATGCAATTCCGCAACAAATTTGCGGTTGCATCCAATGACCTGAACGGAACCTGGAGCGCCAATGACTATGCATCCCTCACCTATTATTATGTCAGTAACGGAGCCACCGCAGGTACCACCGCTACCAGTAACAGCCATGAATTCACTTTCTATCCCGGGAATAAATACAGCAGCGAATATGCCGGTGCCAGTGGTCAGGTAGGCAATATGAAATTTTCAACCCAGTCCTATAAAGGCGAATCCACTGTTAACGACTGGAGTATAACACTTACAAACCGTTTCCAGGGAGCTTCTGAAAAATTTGAGGCATCGTTTGAAGCGATCAAGGGTGGACGGATACTGATTATGACTGACCGGTTGGGAACCCGTTTATCGCTGGTAAAAAAGTAATTACCTGCCAGCTGAACAACGCCTGGTCAACCATCTCTCTTAAAAATGCTGCTGAAAGAATTCTGGCAACAACTAGTTTAAAATAAAAGTTATCAAAGACCTTCTCTCCGGCCTCCCTTGTTCAGGGGATATTTTGCATTTACAAAACCAGTGAATCAGGCGATTGCCTAAGGATACGGCACGATTGATATTTGTAGTATTAATTAACCATTAATTACTACAACATGAAAAAATGTATGCTTATTTTATCCCTGCTTCTGATCCAGCAGCTGACACAGGCACAGGCTGGACGAATCAGGGTCTATTTCGCCGGATTTGAATGTTACCGGGAAACCTGGGATGACATTCTCCATATGGACGGCAAAGGAGATGAAGTTTATTTCAATTTTGGGTTCTCCTTAGCTGACAGGAATGGGTATTTAAAATTCAAATACGAAAAAAGAACGCCTGTATATGGTGATGCTACAGGCCCGTTCTCAAACAGGATCAGCGTTGGTTCCTGTACCGATCTTTTTGGAGGGGCGAAAGGGGGAATTAAAGCAGGGGATACTTACCGGTGTAATGAACTGATCGGCGAGTATGACATGGCTGACGGAGACCTGTTAGCAATCATACCCACGGGTTGGGAATATGATCCGGTAGCGGATGACCTGAATTCCTTTACCACCACAGTGGGTAATATGTATACTATCCTTACACAAAGGCTGGCGCCCATAGTAAACAAGATCAGGCTGGTAACGGACAGAATCAGCAGCCTGATTTTTCCGATTACCGATCTTGGATTGTCAAAGATCAATGCAGGCGGCTTACAGGGAGAACTCGG
>CAUJFR010000246.1 GCA_963169885.1 Bacteroidota bacterium | reverse complement strand
GGTCACCAAACGTCCTGCGCTCAGCAGGATATCGATGATGACGAATGCGTGGCCGGAATAGCCGACTATGGCCACTGGTTTTTTCAATGTGGTTTTCATTGACCTGGATTTTGGATGAGCTAAAATAAACAGTAAGCCCAGCCTTCCAAAACATTGGCGCCACTAAACCATAAAATCAGGTACTAGTACTTTTACGAAAATCGTAGTTTTCCGATAACTGGTTGGGAATCTAACGTGCAGCCTGGAGCTGAAGATATCGCTCGTGGAGAAAAGACTGCACAACGCGTTGATCATAATGCGTTTGTATCTGCAGGAGGAGTTGATCTGCCATCCCTTTCAGGGCAGCAGGTTCATTGATTGCGATTTGCATTTGCCCAAACAGGGCCTCTTCATTCTTTACTTCAAACAACAACCCGGTTTCCCGGTGCCTGACAATATCAATATTACCGTCAATTGACGAGCAGATAATGGGACAACTCATGGCACCGGCCTGCATGAGAACATTGGGAAAACCTTCGCGGTGAGAAGGGTGAACGAGCACATTGGAAAACTGCATATAGTATTCCACTGCATTACTCCAGCCCGCAGCAATCACGGCCGGATGTGTTTTTATCAGCTCACGGGCTTTATCAGATACCGGATCCACTTCATCTTCAAATGCACCTACCAGAATCAGTCGCGTATGCGGATGTAAGGCATTTACCCTGGCAAAAGCCAGTAATAATTCATCCATTCCTTTGTCATGTACCAGCCGTCCGACAGAAAGAAAATAAAATAATGAAGGGTCGTATTTCACCTGCCCCTTTATTTCATTCAGTTTCTCCTGTTTCAACACCGCCGGATTATAACGGGCCAGGTTAACGCCATTACTGGACCCCCACCCGATGACCTCGAGTTTGCGGGGCGTGACCAGCCGGTTGGTTTCAATAAAGGCTTTCATGGATCCACTGTTAGGCCATACATGGGTGGCAGCCATTCCGGTCAGTTTTTCCATGGCGATCAGTATGCGTCGGCTCATGCCTTTGGTGGTGACATAACGCAAACCTGCAATCGTGTGTAAGCGGAACTTCACGCCTGCCATTTTCGCGGCCAGCATGGCCAGTAAGCCGGCCTTGGGTGTATGCGAATGCACGATATCCGGTTTCTCTTTACGAAACAACTGATAGAGCAGCCACAAACAGCGCAGATCCGTGAATGGGCTCATCTTACGGGTCATTGGAATGATATGATGACGGCAACCTTCGCGTTCAAGTACGTTGGCCAGTTCAGGCCCGTCACTGCTGACCATCAATACATCAAATCCCTGCTCCCGCATGTATTTCATCTGGCCGGGCAGGAGAACGTTGAGGGAGATGGGGGCAGTGGTTATTCTTAGAAGCTTAGGCATCTTGTGGGAAAGTCGGGAGTTAGTAGTTCGTAGTTAGTAGTTAGTAGCCTGACAGGCAGGTTCGGGGGTCTATCCTTTTCCCTTAAACAACCTGGTATACAGATACTGCCAGATGGTAGGGTGTGACCAGAGTGCGGATTCTTTTGTAAGGCTATCGCGGACTTGCAGCCGGTTGTTTAGCGCATCTTCCACCGCTTTCAACATCAGGGGAATGCCTTCTCCAAACTGCAGGTAGGGATAAGTAAAGTAATTATCAGCCGGGGTAACCGGTATGATCCCCTGGTACAGGATGCCTCCGGTATCAATGCCTTTATCCACAAGGTGAATAGTAACCCCACAATTATCAGCATCATTATTGGCTATTGCCCAATACCCACCATGTACGCCCCTGTATTTGGGGGTAATACCAGTATGCATATTGATAAATACGGCTCTTGAGCTTTCCAACACTTTACGTGAAATGATTCGTGTACCATTTACAATTACCAGATCCGGATCTAACTCCTGCAACAACCGGATACAGGCTTCTTCATTGACACTGTTAAGGGCCGTTTTCTCAGCTGCCGGAATTATGGATTCATCAAATCTATAGTGAGAAAAAATTTGTTTCATCCGGCCAGCGCTTGTTCTTCGCAACAACGGCACGATGAGTACACTGAATAAAACCTGTCCCCCGACCCGGAACCAGCCCAGTTTTTTCATGCGTCGCTTTGCCAGTGCCATGCCCCGCATGGGTGTTTCTGTAATCACCCGTTCAACCGGAAATTGTTTATTCACCGCGTTATAAATAACCGTGGTCGAAAAACATTCGGAACAAAGCATGACGATTTTTTTGTTCATTGTTCAGCGTGCAGTTTATCGGTGAGACCAGACATGGTAATACTATTGAAACCATACTTCTCATGAAGTTCGCGGTAATACCGGAGTATGGATTCCAGGAATTGCATATTCTGTTCCAGGTTTGCGCCAAAATTATGCGGATGCCACCAGAGGTGAAACAGTTTTCCGGTTTTCGCCGCATGCTCCATTGCTTTTTTGATGCGACGGAGCCGCAATGGTTCCAGCAGCCTGAGTTTTCTGCTCCAGGGGCGGAGAAAACGGGAAGCCGCCACATTCACCAGCGGACCAACTTTTACATAAGATTTATCATGGCAATGATGCCCGGTAAGATTGATATAGGCATCCGTGATCCGGAGAGCCCGGCGAAAAAGGCTTTCGTCATTTTTATTCCGGCCCGCATATAGCCAGGAGAGCGGATTGCCCCTGTAGGAATCGAGTCCGGATTCCCGGCACACTTCGAGGTAAGCCTGGTTAAACTGATTACGCGGGAAAACAAGACTCCGCATTTTCAATCCCCAGGAGGCAGCAATGTTTTGTGCGGCTTCGAGGTCTGCCCTGAAATCGGATAACTGCTGTCCGGGTTCGAGGCAATAATAGTGACAGAAGGAATGTGTTCCGATTACATGATGACCATTCACCTGTATTTTCTTCAACAGGGAATAACCGAAAGGATAAGGAACGGCAGCTTCAACA